>JAGWQH010000035.1 GCA_028870115.1 Candidatus Methylomirabilota bacterium | reverse complement strand
TCAGGGTGGTCTTGCCGTGGTCGATGTGCCCGATGGTCCCGATGTTCATGTGTTCTTTCGTCCGCTCGAATTTCGCCTTGGCCATAGCCAACTCCTTTAGCAACGAAACTGCGTCCGCCTACCGTCCACCGAGGGCGGCTTCAATTGACTCTGTCAACAAGTTGATACCAAGAATACTATCTGGAGCCCACGACCAGGATTGAACTGGTGACCTCATCCTTACCAAGGATGCGCTCTGCCGACTGAGCTACGTGGGCTGATCTGCCGAGGAGGCAGCAATCGGATCAAGCAGCATGCCGATTCGAAAGGCGCACCAATACAGTCTCTGGAGCGGGAAACGGGATTCGAACCCGCGACCCTCAGCTTGGAAGGCTGACGCTCTAGCCAACTGAGCTATTCCCGCCCAAGCTTATAGCAGTGTTACCTCAGGCGTTGAATAATCCTGCCAAAGAAGAATCCCTCGTCTCCGGACTGGCTCCTCCTGCATCAGTCCGTTCCGATGGTGGGGAGAGGAGGGTTCGAACCTCCGAAGGCAACGCCAGCAGATTTACAGTCTGCCCCCTTTGGCCGCTTGGGTATCTCCCCGCATCTCCCTTCGGGATCTCCCTGAACGCTGGCTCTCCTGGAGCTGGCGAAGGGATTTGAACCCCTGACCGGCTGATTACAAATCAGCTGCTCTACCAACTGAGCTACGCCAGCACGCAAACCCTTAGATTATTAACAATCTGAGAGAAGCGCAAGGAAAATATAATGTTATTACAAGCAAAAAGCAAGCAATAATTTCTATTGTGGTTACTTTTAAGAAACAATCGTCGTTTCTTGTCTATTCGCTGGCCACTGCTTCACAACACTCCGTTGCCGTCGAATCTCAAAGAGGAACACGGCGGCGGCGGCCGCGGCATTGAGAGAGTCTACGCGACCACGCGTGGGGATTCGCGCGAGCAGATCGCACCGCTGTCGTACCAATACTGTCAATCCCCGGTGCTCTCCTCCGATGACCACGCCCATTGGTACGCATAAATCGATCTCATAGATGGACCGTACAGCGCTCGGATCGGCCCCGAGAATCCAGACTCCTTGATCTTTCAGCCACGCGAGAAACGCCGGCAGACCTGCAACCCTCGCCACAGGCAGGTGCTCCGAAGCCCCGACCGATGCCTTTGCGACCGCCGGAGTGATCCCGGCCGCGCGATGCTTCGAGATGAAGAGCCCATCCGCCCCGGCAGCCTCCGCTGTGCGTATGATCGCTCCAAGGTTTTGAGGGTCTTGAATTCCATCGAGCAACAGCAGCAGCGGGGGCGAGGAGCTAGCCTTGATTCGGGTGACCAGCTCGAAAGGGTCGTCGTAGCCCGCCTCGCTGACAACGGCCAGGACTCCTTGGTGTGTAACCCCCTTGGCCAATTCGCCAAGCCGTTCCCGTTTCTCCTGTTTAACAAGCACTCCCCGAGCCCTGGCAAGTTTCATGATCTCGGTGATCCTGGGATCATACCGTTCCCTCGCCAGATAAATCCGATCGATGTGACGTCGCCTCGCTCGAAGCGCCTCCAACACAGCATGGGGACCGACGAGTATCTGCTCCGTCATGGCGTCTGTGTCTTCACGTGCGTGGCCTTTACGTGCCAGCGGACCTCATCGCCGGTATCGTCCACGATCACCCCCAGATCGGTCAACCAGGTACGAATGGCGTCGGCGGTCGCCCAGTCCTTCCTGTTGCGGCATAGAGCCCTGTATGCCAGGATAGTTTCTATCTGCTCCTTCGGTAGAGATTGTCCTGACGTACTCGCCAACTCGACAGCCTCTCGAGCGTTACAGTAATCATCCTCCAACACCCTTCGATCTAAGGCTGACGATCCGACAGCCAACATGCCAATAACTGGAGTGATAGTGACCCGCTCGACTTTTTCCCGTGAGTCCTCAAACAAACCGCCCAACACCGATCCCAACTTCCACAACGTATCTCCCGCCTTGCCTAGAGCATGCACGAGGGATGGCTCCGGCGTACCATCAGCATCTCTCAGAGCAACGTTTATCCTTCTGGTCAGGATAAACAATGCGGCCACCGCGCGTGGCGTATTCAAATCATCATCCATCGCTTCCGTGAACTCTTGCTCTGCCTCGCGAATCTGGTCCAAAAGAGGCGGAGAACCCATAGGGGAAGGGTCAGCCTTTGGACTCTGGATATCCTGGAAACGCTCTACCTCATCCAGTACAGCATGGAATCGAGCCGCCGCAGCCCCGGTGCTGATCAGTGCGTCCTCCGAAAAATCTACGGGTGACCGGTAGTGAGTTCCGAGCAGGAAGAGCTTGAGCGCACAAGGACTGATGCGCCCCAAGAGTTCTCGGACTGTCAGGATATTGCCCAGCGACTTCGACATCTTTTCAGCGCGGATATTGACGAATCCGTTATGAATCCAGTAGCGGGCAAACGGCTTGCCGGTGGCACACTCCGACTGCGCAATCTCGTTCTCATGATGAGGAAAAATCAGATCAGCCCCCCCGCCATGGATGTCGAAGGTCTCGCCGAGGTACTTTATCGACATCGCTGAGCACTCGATATGCCAGCCCGGTCTGCCGGGCCCCCATGGACTCTCCCACGCAGGCTCCCCCTCCCGCGATGCCTTCCATAAGGCAAAATCGAGGGGATCGCGCTTCCGCGGATCCACCTCAACCCTCGCCCCTGCCCGCAACTCGTCAAGACCTCGATGAGAAAGCTTCCCGTAGTCAGCCGCTCGCCTGACCTCAAAATAGACATCGCCATCGACGCAATACGCGACGCCCTTCGCCGTCAAGGTCCGGATGAGGTCGATCATCTCCCGAATGTGCTGCGTGGCCCGAGGCTCCTCCGTCGGCGTTCTAAGCCCCAGAGTTTCCATATCCTGGCGATAGGCCTTGATCTGCTCCTCCGTCAGCGATTCCCGCGACTGCCCAAGCTCCGCGGCCCGCTGGATGATCTTGTCGTCCACATCCGTATAATTACGCGCGTAGTAAACCTTATATCCTCGGTACTCGAGGTAGCGCCAGACCACATCAAAGGTCAGCGCAGCGCGTGCATGGCCGATATGGGCGCGATCGTATACGGTCGGGCCGCAGACGTACATCCTGACCTCGCCAGGCACCAACGGTTCAAACGCCTCTTTTTTCTGACGTAAGGTATTGTAGAAGACTAGCGCCATACGACTATCCCTGTCATCCTACAGCGTCACGTGATGACGCTGTAGGGATGCAACGGCAAGACAGGCAATGCCGTCACCTGCCCCAAGCGAGCCCACCCGATTCGCAGTCGTCGCCTTGACGCTTACTCCCTCGACCGAGGTTCCGATGCTGTCTGCAAGGTTGGCCCGCATCTGCGAAATATACGACGCGAGCTTTGGGGCTTCTGCAATAATCGTTGCGTCGATGTGACTCACCATGTAGCCAAGAACCTGCACTCGTCGGAAGGCCTCCCTGAGGAGCAGGAGACTCGACACATCTTTATATTGAGGATCGTTCGTCCCGAAGCAGGAACCGATATCGCCGGCGCACGCCGCGCCAAGTATGGCGTCGATCACCGCGTGAGCCAAGGCATCCGCATCCGAGTGACCATCAAGACCTTTCTCGAATGGGATCTCCACCCCACCCAGGACAAGGCGCCGACCAGGCACTAGTGGGTGCGTATCGAATCCGATGCCGACAGTCATTGGACCATCCGCCGCCTCAGGATCAGATCAGCGAGAGGCAGATCCTCTTCGCTCGTGATTTTGAGGTTCTCATAACTTCCTCTCACAACCTTGACCATTCCTCCTATTCGCTCCACAAGCGCGGCATCGTCGGTGGCAATGATCCCGTGCTCCCGAACCGCCCGATGGGCCCGCATCAGGAGTGTATAACTGAAGACCTGAGGCGTCTGGATCGACCAGAGCTGTCCCCTCTGCAACGTCTCTATCACAAAACCGTTGGTGTCTACCCGCTTGATGGTATCAATGATGGGCACAGCCACGACTGCCGCACCCGCTTCTTTCGCGGCTTCTATGGTGGCCAGCACAACCTCACGCGAAACGAAAGGGCGAACGCCGTCGTGGATCAATACGAGATCCGTTTCCGCCTTCGCCCTCTGCAGACCGTTGTAAACTGAATCTTGCCGTGTCTGTCCCCCTGGAACCACCTCCGTCTCTACATTAACCCCGGCCAGCTCCAGCGCCTCTCGGCCTCTTAACTCTTCCCCCGGAGGAACCACAATGATGATAGCTGCAAGCGCATTAGATGCCGCAAGCGCCCGCAACGTGTGGCTGAGTATCGGCAGACCATCCAGCGCGATAAACTGTTTCTTAACCGCTCCTCCGAATCGAATCCCCGCTCCCGCCGCGGGAACAATTGCAGTGACAATCATAGGGTATAGGGATAAGGGGTTAGGGGTTAGAGGCTTCCGAAGTTCCTTGCCCCTAACCCCTCACCCTGCTCTTACGCCGCCTCAGCCTCTTCCTTCAGGCGTGAGAAGATCATACGCCCGGCTGTCGTCGGCAGCACCGTGGTAACGCGCACATCGACAGTCTGGCCGATATACCGGCGGCCGCTATCGACCACCACCATCGTCCCATCATCAAGGTAGGCAATGCCTTGGTTGTATTCCTTGCCTTCTTTAAGAACGTAGACCTGCATTTCTTCACCAGGAAGGACGACAGGTCGTAGCGCATTGGTTAACTCGTTGATGTTCAACACGCCGATTCCGTGCAACGCGGCCACCTTATTCAGATTGAAATCGTTTGTCACAACCTTGGCATTAAAGGCCTTGGCCAATGCGACCAATTTCGCGTCTACCTCACGGATCTCCGGGAAGTCCACATCGCTGATCTCGACCGGTACCTCGAGCTTCTTCTGGATCTGCTGCAGAATATCCAATCCCCGACGACCACGGTTTCGTTTCAGCGGATCCGATGAGTCGGCAACCTGCTGTAACTCCCGCAAGACAAACTGAGGAATGAGAAGTGTCCCCTCAACAAACCCCGTCTCACAGATATCAGCAATTCGGCCGTCAATAATCACCGAGGTATCAAGGATCTTGTAGCTCTTGTCCCGCGGCTTTTCCCTGAAATGCTGAACGAGATTTGACATGCTGAATCCCGGACTCTTCTCGATCGCGATGGCAGCCCCCAGGTACGCCGCCCCGATGGTGACAATGATCCGCATCGTCATACCGATGTAACTTGGAATGAAGTTCAGAAAACCGGAAATAGCACTAAAGAAGAGTTCGGCCAAGCCAAGACCCAAGACGAATCCGATGATTCCGCTGACGATGACTTGCAAAGAGGTCTGATGAAACTTGCGTTGGAGGACCATCACAATAACCCCGCACGAGGCCCCTAGAAGGAGGCCGGCCGACCCCAGAAGCCATTGGTAAGGACCTGCGCCGGCCTGGAAGGCCAGATAGAATCCGATGGCCGCCCCTCCAACAATCATCGGGAGACCAACGCGATAGCTGTTCAAATCGATCACCCCCTCTCATAAGTTTCGATGACCTCACGCATGGTCATCATGTGTAGTGACCTACCGCCTGTTCAACGAGCGCTCCCGCTCTCTCCTGGTCAATTCCGGAGGCATGCGAAATCTCGCTGACAATCAACCTCCGGACATTCTCCAGCATCGTCTTCTCGCCGAATGACAGGCTCCGTTCCTTCTGGAGCAGAACCAACTTTCGCAGGACCAGCGCAACCTCAAAGAGCGACCCCGTTCTGATCCGCTCCAAGTTGTCCTTGAACCTGCGGTTCCAATTCGAACTGATTTCCAGGTCGTTCTTTTTCAAAATGGCAAGAATCTTCGGAATCTCCGACGGTTCAATGACTTCTCGAAGCCCGACCCGTTTCGCGTTCTTTGTGGGAACCAGAATCGTCATTCCATTCCCAATGATGCGAACTACGTAGAAAGGCTGCAGTCCACCTCCAACCGCTTTTTTTTCGATAGCCTCAATCCACCCGACTCCATGAGTAGGGTAGACCACTTTTGTCCCTGTACGATACATTATTAATTGTGAATTTTAGCAGGGATTCTCTAGCTAGTCAAAAGATTCTCTCAAGAACAACGACAGAATGTTGCAACCACTCGATACTTCCCGTCAGTGCGACCACCCCTGGGATGCGTAGCAATCTCAGCGCAATAAGGCGAGAATGCTGCATGTTGTTCGCAATACCGACTTCCTATCGCTATTCGTGAAATTCTACTGCCTACCGTGTCTCCAGCCTCTCCGTCAACTCCTCCAGCGTGTGTAGCCCACTCACCCGTAAAGAAGAAAAGTCAGGCTGGGTCCGACCCAGGTTGTGTCGGGGCATCAGGCAATGGGACAGACCCAGGCGGGCGGCTTCCTCGATCCTTCGTTCCGCCATCGGCACCGCCCGCACCTCACCTGCCAGACCGATCTCGCCGAACACGCAGAGCCCGGGATCGAGCGGAAGGTTTCTGGCGCTTGAGAGGACTGCTGCGGCTATGCCAAGATCAATAGCGGTCTCTCCTACCCTGACACCTCCCGCAACGTTGACGTAGACATCGCACGCGCTGAGCGGCAGGCCCAGTCGCTTTTCCAGTACAGCCAGCAGCAGGATACCTCGGTTGCTGTCCACTCCATTGAACACGCGTCTGGAGATTGGGGCGCTTGGTGCCGCTACCAATGCCTGTAGCTCCACAAGTAGCGGCCGGCTTCCCTCCAAGGTCGGAATCACAATCGAACCCGGCGCCCCTGAAGGGCGCTGCGAGAGAAATACCTCCGACGGATTCACGAGTTCCTGCAGTCCGGATGCCGTCATCTCGAGTACGCCGATCTCCGGGGTGGGGCCAAAACGATTCTTCACGGCCCGCAACACACGATGAATCTGATGCCCCTCTCCTTCCATAAACACGACTGCATCGACCAGGTGCTCCATCGCCTTCGGGCCCGCGATGACCCCTTCTTTGGTGATATGGCCGATGATGACGGTACTGATCCCCTTCTCCTTCGCGAGCGCCATCAGCCGAACTGCCGCTTCGCGAACCTGGCTGAAACTGCCTGGGGGGGACTCCAGTTCTTCAGAGACGATCGTCTGGATGGAATCGATCACCAGGATGGTTGGTCGGATCTGGTCGGTCTGATTCAGAATCACCTGGAGGGAGGTCTCGGCGAGCAGCAGGAGACGATCGGAGAGTGGGCCCAGCCTGTTCGCTCTGGATCGCGTCTGCTGAAGCGATTCCTCGCCGGAGACATACAGGACCACCTCCTCCCTCTGCGCGATCTGCATTGACGCCTGAAGGAGCAGGGTCGACTTTCCGATCCCCGGATCACCGCTTAAGAGCACGAACGAGCCGGGAACGATCCCACCCCCCAACACCCGATCTAACTCTGCCAGACCGGTACTCACCCGGTGAAGTGCCCTGATATCTACGGCGGTGATCGGTGTCGCAAGGCGTGGGACCAGGGACGCTACGTCACTGCGACCGCGATGCCGCTCGCTTGTGGCGCGTTCCTCCAGCAGGCCTGCCCACTGTCCGCAATCCGGGCAGCGACCCATCCAGCGAGCGGTTTGATAGCCGCAGCTCTGACAGAGGTAATGGCTCTGATTCCTGACCATCGGTCCTCTTCCCGTGATGAGCAGTTGTGGCCCGTTCAATGTTTAACGCGCAATGTTCGATCCCGAACCGTGAACGTCGAACGTTGAACCGGGGCCTGTCACCTCTCCTCTGCTTCATCCGGCTCTTGATGGACGAGGTCGAGCGAGCCGAACTTGACATACTCCCTGAGGAAGGCCATCTCCACGGTCCCGGTTGGGCCGTTCCGTTGCTTGGCGATGATGATCTCGGTCTTGGTGTCCCGCTCCTGGTCCGGCGCCCCGGCCTTTCTGGCTTGATAGTAGCCGGGCCGGTACAGGAAGATCACCACATCCGAGTCCTGCTCAATGGCGCCGGATTCCCGAAGGTCCGATAGCTGCGGGCGCTCCCGCTCCTCGGTCCGGCGCGCGAGCTGCGACAGCGCCACCACCGGAACCTTCAACTCCTTGGCCATCGCCTTCAGAGCCCGGCAGATGTCCGACACCTCCTGTTGGCGATTCTCGGAACGGTGACGACCCGAGATGAGCTGGAGGTAGTCGATCACCACCATCCCGATGTGCTGCTCGGCCTTCAGCCTCCGCGCCTTCGCCCGCAGTTCGATCACTGAGAGCGCGGCTGAATCATCAATGAAGATGGGCGCCTCTGAGAGATGACCGGCCGCGTTGGTCAGCTTCGGCCAATCGCTCTCACGCAGCCACCCTGTCCTGATCCGGTTGGAGTCAACCTCGGCCTCAGAGGAGAGCAGCCGCTGGACCACCTGTTCCTTCGACATCTCCAGGCTGAAAATTCCGACCGGTATCTGCTCCTCAATTGCAGCATTTCTCGCGATATTGAGGGCAAAACTCGTCTTGCCCATCGAGGGGCGACCGGCAATGATGATTAGCTCTGAAGGCTGAAAACCGGCGGTTTTCATGTCGAGATCCTCAAACCCCGTAGGCACCCCGGTGACCTGCGTCCTGCGGTCAAACAGTTTCTCCACCTGTTCAAAGGTATCTTTCAAAATCGACTTCAACGGCAGGAAGGCGCGCCGTACCCGATCCTCCGACAACTCGAAGATCTGCTGCTCGGCTTGTTCAAGCACCTGGTCCGCTTCCTCCTGGTCCGCGAAGCCAAGCCCGACGATATCGGTGGCCACAGCGATCAGCTGGCGCAGAAGCGCCTTGTCTCGAACGATCCGCGCATGGTAGGCAACGTTTGCGCCCGTGGGGACGGCATCCACCAGTGAGGCGAGAAACGCCGAGGAGCCTACCTCGTCAAGCTCGCCGCGACGGCGAAGCTCATTAGTGATCGTGATGAGATCGACCGGTTCGCCCCGCCCGAACAGTCCGCTAGCTGCGGCGAAGATCTTGCGATGTGCGTCCCGGTAGAACTGCTCCGGCCGCAGCAGTTCGAGACACTTCATGAAGGCCTCGTTGCTCTGCAGGACCGCCCCGAGGACCGACATCTCGGCCTCCAGGTTCTGCGGCGGAACCCGCTCTCCGACTACCTCACGCCGATCCAGGGTCGACTCCCGCACGATTCGTTGCCCCACCAACTTAGCCCTCTTCGCGCTCTACTGTGAGCCGAAGTTCAGCCACAATGTCAGGGTGTAAGCGGATAGGAATGGTGTAACTGCCGAGCGCCTTGATCGGCTCCTGCAGGAGGATCTTTCTTCGATCCATCTCCAGTCCCTGGGTGGCCAGGGCAGCGCAAATATCCTGGTTGGTCACAGCGCCGAAGAGCCGATTCTGCTCACCGGCCCGGCGCACGATCACGCAGTGCAGTTCTGCGATCCGGCCCGCCGTTATCTCCGCCGTACGACGAAGTCTCTCCTCACGCTCCGTATTGTGTCGAAGCAGGTAATCCAGCGACTTAATGTTGCCGGATGTCGCCGCTACCGCCTTGCGCGTCGGAATCAGGAAATTCCGCGCGTAGCCGTCCGCCACCTCAACCTGGTCACCAGCAGAGCCAACCTTTTCTACCCGTTCCAAAAGAACGATCTTCATCGGTGCGTTACCTCCTCCGTACTACCTCACCTGAAGCGCTTTACACGTCAGGGGGTCCCGAAAGCGAATGTCGGCGAAAGACAACCCAGATATCGAACAGCCCGACCAATGTCACGAGGAGCAACAGCAGGGGTTGAAGAAGCAACAGCGCAACACCCAAGAACCCTACGAACGGCGAAAGTCTCAGCCGGCGAATCCAGAACGTAGCAATCGCCAGACCCTGAAGAAAATAGACCGTCATCATAACGAGTAACCCGTTGACACCGATCTCTTTCGCAATGGGCAGGCCACTCAGCAGTAAGGCGGCAGATCCGATAAATACCCACACCAGCGAGTCCGGAACCCTCCAGGTAAATCCTGGAGTCGCAGCCCCGGATAGTGTGGCTTGGATCGATCCTCTCCTTGCCAGGAAGAAGTTCGCTGAGGTGGTGAGCAACGCCGCCGCCATGAAGAGGCCAGGTGAGGTGATGAGCAAAAAACTTCGCACCTCCTCACCCGATCCGAATAACGGTCCAACCTCGTCCGGAGAAACGCCCACCTTGTTATACAACTCCATCGCCTCCCGTACGGCGATATCGAGACGATGGTTCAAGAAGTCCAGCATCGACCCGCCTGCGCCCCATGCCAGACTGAAAAGGCCGATCATGCCGCCCACAATGACAGTCAGGCTCCCTACGGCTACCGATACCTCCGGAGCCCACTGGCGGCGGATAGCCTCCGCCAGCACCATCGCAGGCAGGCCGAATTGAATGTAGAAGAACCAAGCATGTCCGGGACTCAGGAGACCGGCAACGCAGATCCCTACAGTAAGCACTCCGAGTAGGGCAATGACTCGGCCACCTTTCAAGGATAGGAGAATAAGCGGCAGGGGAGTCAGCAGGCTGAAAAAGCTCCCGGCGATCGGGATCATTCCGCCGGCCAGCGCGAGCGTGAGAGACGCGAGACAAAGGGCAGCGCTTTGCACCAACGTCCGGGCCGGTACCTCTTTCATCGAACGCGTTTCATCAACCCCATTGCAGCGATCTGCCAGCTCCTCCCGCTCAGAGCAGATCAGCGGCGAAGGGGAGCAATGCGATACTGCGAGCCCTCTTGATGGCCCCGCCCAACTGGCGCTGATGGCCCGCGCAGTTACCGGAAATCCGACGCGGAATGATCTTCCCTCGATCCGTAATGAAGTTCCTGAGCCTCTTGGCGTCCTTGAAATCGACTGCCTCGATCTTATCAACACACCACTTGCAGACCTTTTGCCGTCGAAAGCTTCGTCGCTTTTTCAGCATCCGTCATCACCCCCTTGAGCGTCATCGCGTGGTTCGACAGGGCTCACCACAGGTTTCAGAATGGCACCTCTTCCTCTTCGCTGGATCGAGGCGGCTCCTCTTCGGAGACCGCTGCATCCTTTCGCCCACCGACAAATTGCACCCGCTCTGCAACGACTTCATATTTACTTCGCTTCTGGCCATCCGGCGTTTCCCATGACCGTTGCTGGAGCCGGCCTTCAACCAGCGCCTGACGCCCCTTGCTCAGAAACTCAGCGCAGGTCTGCGCCTGCTTATCCCAGACAACTACGGTAATGAAGCAGACCTCGTCTCGCCGATCGCCACCTTTCGTCGTAAACGAACGATTGATCGCAAGGTCAAAGCTACACACGGCCATGCCGGCAGGCGTGTGTCGAAGTTCCGGGTCCCGTGTCAGGTTCCCCAGCAAAATTACTTTATTAAAGCTCACCATCTCCCATCTCCTGGGTAGTTGTCACGGCACTACCCTCGAGCGTGGCGGCTTGCGACTTCACCTTAAAACGCCCTCTCCGAGGCTCCTCAGCCCTGACGACCACGCCCTTCAGGATGACCTCAGTAATCCGAAAATGCCGATCGAGATCGGCCACAATTTCACCCGCGCCGTCCACCTTCATCAGGACGTATTGGCCTTCGCGTCGCTTCTTCACCTCGTAGGCCAGTCGCTTTTTTCCCCACTTCTGGACCTCCAGGACCTCGCCCCCTTTCTTGCCGACGACCTCGCGAACTCCACCGATCGCCGCCTCGACACCGTCCTCCGTCAGGGCCGGATCCAGAACGATAATGACTTCATACTGGCTCACTCTTTTCACCTCCTCCGGATTGCGCCATGCGAGCCTGACGAGCGCCTCGAATGTTGTACCGGTTCATCGCCGCCTCAAAACCTTCCTGCAACAGCAGTTCTACAGCATCGGCAGCCCGTTGTATCGCCACCTGTATCATGTCGTCCTCACATTCCTCGAAAGGCCCGAGCACATGTTTTACGGCATCCTGCCCATCTCGAGGCCGTCCGATTCCCACCCTGACCCGCAAAAAATCAGAACTGCCCATCGCCTCTATGATGGAACGGACACCTCCATGACCCCCGTGACCGCCGCCTGCCCTGATCCGTAACTGAGAAGGAGGCAGATCCAGGTCGTCATGGACCACAATAATGCGACCGGGCTCAAGGTGTAAGGCCTGTTGCCATCCGGATACACTGAAGCCGCTCTCGTTCATGAAGGTCAACGGCTTAACTAATAGGATCTGGATCCCGTGGAGGGCGCCCCTTACGAAAAGCGAACGGTATCGACAACGCTTGAGGGCCACGCCGACCCGGTCGGCCAACGTATCCACGACCCGAAAGCCCACATTGTGGCGACTGACCTCATAATCCGGCCCGGGATTGCCCAAGCCCACCACGATCCACAACGAGGCACCCCACCAGGCGGTCTCGCCGCCCTCCTACTTGCCTTCTTTGACCTCTTTCGCCTCCTTCTCCTTCTTACCAACCACCTCCGGCTCAGTCGGTTTCTCCTCTGTTGCGGCCGCAGGCCCCTCCACCGCTACCCGCTGAACCAGCACCGTCACGACAGGCCGCGCGGGGTCTTCAAGCACCCTGATGTCCCCCCCCACGGTAAGCTCTCGGACGTGAATAGCATGGCCCAGATCGAGGTGACCGACATCCACCTGGATATGACTGGGAATCGCGCCGGGCAGGCACTCGACGCTCACCTCGCGTAGATGCTGCTCCAAAAGACCTCCCTTCAATTTGACGCCGATGGCCTCCCCCACTAACCTGATGGGAATCTGAACCTTGATTTTTCGCTTCATGGAGATCTCGAGGAAATCGGCGTGCAGCGGCCCTCCTCGCACAGGATCTCGCTGTAACTCCTTCAGAATGACGGTCCTCGATCTCTCACCATCCCCATCCAGGGTGAGGGTAATCAAGACGTTCTCACCTGCCCCGGTCCCCAGGAGCTTCGTCATTTCAACAGGATTGATTGTTACCCCAGTGGGCCCGGACGCGCCGCCATACACGACGGCCGGAATCAGCCGCTGTCGCCGAAGCTTTTTCGCGGCCCCCTTGCCAACCTGCGTCCGCACCTGCCCTTTCAGCACCGCTTCTTCCATCGCACTCTCCTTCTCGCGAGGCACAGGCGGACTCCCTCCTCGTACCCACGCGCCCGATCTATCTTCCCTTACCGTCAGACAAACAGGCTGCTGACAGATTCCTCTTTGTGGATGCGGCTGATAGCCTCCCCCAGCAGCGGCGCCACAGAGAGTACGGTCAGCTTTTTGGACTTGCTGCTGTCGGGAAGCGGGATAGTGTTCGTGACGATCACCTCTTCGAGAACTGATCCGTCGATCCGCTCCACCGCCGGGCCAGAGAGGACCGGATGCGTACAACTCGCGAAGATCCGCTTCGCTCCCTTTTCAAGGAGCGCCGGAACCGCCTGAGTGAGGGTTCCGGCGGTATCAATCATGTCGTCCACAATGATGACGTCCCGCCCCTCGACGTCTCCGACAATGTGCATCACCTTCGCCTCATTGGGACCCGTCCGACGTTTGTCGATGAATGCCAGCGGGCTCCCCAGGCGCTTGGCAAACGCACGAGCTCGTTCCACACCGCCTGCATCCGGAGAGACTACGACCGCATCCCCCAACCTCCGCTCCTCGAAAAATCGGAGGAGAACCGGAGCGGCATACAGATGATCGACGGGGGTCGTAAAGAAACCCTGAATCTGTCCGGCGTGAAGATCCATCGTCAAGACCCGATGCACCCCAGCCGCCGTAAGCAGGTCGGCTACCAGCTTCGCGGTGATCGGTACGCGAGGCTGAACCTTTCGATCCTGTCGCCCATAGCCGTAGTACGGCATGACGGCCGTAATCCGCCATGCCGACGCCCGCTTCAAGGCATCAATGATCACCAACAGTTCCATCAGGTTCTCGTTGACGGGTCGGCAGGTGGGCTGGATCACGAAGACGTCGGCACCCCTGACATTCTCGAAGATCTGGACCAGGATCTCGTCGTCAGCG
>JAGWQH010000034.1 GCA_028870115.1 Candidatus Methylomirabilota bacterium | reverse complement strand
GGTCAAATGGGTTTTGGCATTGACACGCTTTCCCATGCCGTGATAAAAGAAATGACTATATGTGGCCAAGAAACATAGCGGATGATATCATGCTCTTGATCTAAAGCGCCTAAGCATGATGCGACCTGTGAAGGCACATCCGGCTGGGCGATCCCCCTCGCCTCTACCCATTCCCGAGGTCGATCGGTTCATCGACGAGTTGCGCCGAGAGTACTCGACTCGTGGACACCCTGTCCACCTCAGGCAGATCCCTTCGAAATCACCCAGTTATGCGGACCTTTCCGATCCCATGTCAGGACCGCTTCGCGACGCGCTACGCAGGATCGGAGTCGACCAGCTCTACACGCACCAGTGTGCTGCCATTGAGGCGGCACGCGCCGGCAAGCATTCACTGGTTGTCACCTCCACCGCATCCGGCAAGAGTTTGACCTATCTCTTGCCGATCCTCGAACACCTGCTGACTGATCATTCGGCCCGCGCCCTCCTGTTGTTCCCGATCAAGGCGCTGGAGCAGGATCAACTGAAGATGTTGCAGACCCTGCTTCCATGGGGGCAGGATATCCGCGCCGCCATTGTGGATGGGGATACACCTGCATCCCGTCGGGCGAAGCTCCGAGACGATCCGCCACAACTGTTGTTGAGCAACCCGGATATGCTCCACCTCTCGCTGCTGCCCCACCACGCCCAGTGGCGCGAGTTCTGGCGCAACCTCCGCTATGTGGTCCTCGACGAACTGCACACCTATCGCGGGGTCTTTGGCTCACATATCGCCCACGTCCTGAGGCGTCTGCGGCGGGTAGCAGCCGCATACGGAGCTCAGCCGCAGTTCATCGCCTGCTCGGCGACGATCAGTAATCCTCTCGGCCTGTCGGAGCAACTCACCGGTCTGCCGTTTCAACTGATCGATGCGGATGGGGCCCCGCAGCAGGGCAAGCGTTTCCTTCTGATCAATCCGATCGGCAGCCCCTATACCGAGGCGACCGACCTGCTGCTCCGCTGCCTCCG
>JAGWQH010000033.1 GCA_028870115.1 Candidatus Methylomirabilota bacterium | reverse complement strand
GGTAGTCCAGTCATGGTATCCGATCTCCTTGGCGCGAACGATGCCTTGGCGATCGATCAGGACCGAGACGGGAAGCCCGATGACGTGGAACTTACGAGTAACCTTCATATCGGGGTCGAGCAGAATGGGGAAGGTCAGGCGAAGCTCTTTTACGAAGTCGCGAATCTCTTGCTTGGCGTCGGATTCGATGTTGACTGCAAGAATCTCGAATCCTCTCTCCTTATACTCGGAATAGATCTGCTGCATCGTCGGCATCTCTAATCGACAAGGGGGGCACCAGGAAGCCCAGAAGTTGATCAGCACAACCTTCTTACCGCGCAACTCCGAGAGGCGAATCGTGTTTCCCTCAAGCGTCTTCAGCGTAAAGTCGGGCGCGATGTGGTCCTCGTCGGGCCGTATGTCAGCCGCCCAAAGGCTGTTCTCCGGCGTTCCACCTATGACGAGCCCGATAATGATACCGATAATCGCGATCTGTGACAGGAATTGGCAGAGATGGCGTCTCATATACTGTTCCTTCTCCGTACATTGATCAGCAAGTCTCCCGCCTGCGTCATTGCGAGAGAGCGCAGCGACCGAAGCAATCTCACCGTTTTTCGCAGCGGCAAGTAGAGAGGGATTGCCGCGCTGCCGTTGGTCGCTCGCAATGTCGAGAGACTCTTGCCGATCTTCAGGCTATCGGAAAAACCGCCGCAGGTCAAATCGAGATAGACCCGCCCTTCCTGTTCTGTGTCTCCAACTCGATTGGGGTTTACTTCACTGCGATCTTCCCTCGATGTACCAGCGCTTGAGAGCCTACGTAGGCCGTATAAGAAGACGCCAGGATGCGGGAACGTCAGGCTTGAGGGATCTGGTGAATAAACGAGTGTTTTTGGCACAGGAGGCGAGGCCTAGTCGATGAACGGCCGGGTCAGGGATGGGCAGGTTGTTGGAGCGGTGGTCCGATCTTGGTCTTGCGATGCTTGAGAGTCGGAAGAGCCTTGATCTGTTTTCCGGCTTTCTGTTCGGCGAGGCGTAGCTCATAGAGGCCCTGAAGGTTCAGCCAGAATTGCGCGCTGGTTCCGAAGAAATGCGCGAGACGCAGGGCGGTATCCCCCGTAATAGCGCGCTGGCTGTTGAGTATTTCGGTGATGCGGTTGGTCGGGACGCTGAGGTGGCGCGCAAGCTCGGCGGCGCTCATGTTGAGCGCTGTCAGTTCCTCGGCGAGATGCTCACCGGGATGGATGGGGATGGCGGGCATTTTCAAAGCCTCCCAACGGGGACGGCGAGGTCCTCGCGGTCCTGTTCGTCCTTCCCCTTCCAGACTAATTGCGGATCGAGGGACGGGTCGCGCGGATAGAGCATGGTCTTGGGCGCGAGCTCTTCGTCGGCCACAAAGTCGCGCAACTCCTCGGTGGGGATGTTGGCGCGCTTGTCCTTATGCTTGATGGATTCGACTTGGGTTATCGCCTTTTTGTTTCGTACCATGATGTACCTCTCAGCGAACAATGAGGAGCGCTGCTAAGGGAATGGTGACGATGCGGGGATCCGGCACGGCCGGCGTATCGCCTTGAGTGATCAACAAGCCAAACGGCGCATTGTGGACAGCCTTTTCCAGAAAGGCGCGCAGGCCGATAGTATCGCGCAGGGGGTCAATAACGCGACGGTACTTGACCTCAACGGGTATGCGACGCTCGCCGATGGTGAGCACGAAGTCCACCTCGGGCTCGCCTCCCCGCTCCGGCAGGTGGGCCACCGACAAACCGGTAAGCGAGGCAAAGAAATATCCAACCGTGCTCTCGGCAATACGACCGGCCAAATCAAAAAGATGCGGCGAGCGGTCCAGCGCCTCGGGGTCAAGCGGGATGACCTCTTGCAGCCAAGCGGCGCGGATTGCATGGTCGCACAGACACAATTTGCTGTAGCCGCGTCGCTTTTTGAGCCGTATTTCCAGCGGCTCTATGGCGCGTAACAGCAGGCTGCCGTCAAGGAAATCAAGGTAATGGCGGATGCGCTGGGAGCCGATGTTGGCGTTCAGGGCGCGCTGCGCTTCCCGTGCGAGTAATGCAGGATTGGGGCTCTGCCCAATGTAACGGCAGCCCATGCGAAACACTTCTTCGAGAAGGAGCCGGTCCCGCTTGCGTCCACGTTCGCCAACACGCAGATCGTGCTCGATCACGCGGCGCACGACCGTCTCGTTCAATTGAGCAGCGATGTCTTCCCATGAGATACCTGCGCGTGCCTGCGCCAGCGGATAGGCACCGCGCTCGGAAAACGCGGCAAACGCGAGTCTCAATGCTCCCGATTGACGCTCGGCATGGACAGTCAGCTCACGCCAGAATTCCGGTCGCAGCCAGTCTTGCCAACCATTATCTTCTTGCAACGGATTGAGGTTGCCAAGGCTGCGCAGTGCCGCAATTTCATTCAAACGCAGCGGGCCGACTTCCAGCGAATGAATGCGGCCGGCCAGACTGTCCCGCCCCATTTCGATTCGCAGAGCCGAACTACCCGTCACCATCACCCGCACGGTTGAGTTATCAACCAGCGACTTCAGTTGAACATCCCACGCTTCCAGGTTCTGCACTTCGTCGAAAAACAGGAAGACCGGTTCCTGCCGATGCGCACTCTCATTGAGAGTGGCGCGGAGTACGGTTTTCTCGAACCAGTCCACGATACGCAGAATGGGCTCCCCAAACTTTGCATGGACCAACGACGGCAGGTCGTCGAACTGAACCCGCAGTATCCGTTGCGGCACCACGCCTTGCTCCAGCAGCGACTTGATCAGTTGGAGCTGTAAGGTCGTCTTGCCTATCTGGCGCGGTCCACGGATGACAATGATCGGCGCGATGGGATGATCGAGGCGTTCTCGTAACTTGTTGTAGGGCCAGCGACAAAACATCGGGAGGACGGGCGGCGGTTGATTCTGCCACCAGGGATTCTGGCGATCGAGATCACGGATCAACTCATCCGGCAATCTCAGTTCAGGGAGCAGCATTTCTGTCATCTTTGCGCCCATTCTGCAAACCCCCGTTCGGCCTTCGACATGCTCAGGGCGAACGAAACATGTAAAAACGCGTTGGATGCGCTACGCTCGGGTGTTCTTCCCGTTGGTGTTTGCCGTGGTTATGGGCCTATTGCTAATGGTTTGAGTGCCAAGGGGCGACAGCGCTAACACTTCGCCATCAGGTCGTCGATGTTCCTGGCCTGGATGAACGCTGTAGGGCTTTCGCCGACGGCCAAGGCCTTGAAGTGAGCCTTGCCGCACTCGATCTTGGCGCTTTCCTTATCGCGCAGGTCGTCAGTGAAGAGGCTGCTCTTGGTTTCTACCACGAAGTAGAGGCGCTCCGCACCATCCTTCTCAACCAACACGGCCCAATCCGGGTTGTAGGTTCCCAACGGCGTCGGGACTGTGAACCAGCCGGGGAGCTTGGCATAGACCTTGACGGCTTCGTTCTTCTCCAGTTGTTCGGCAAATGTGCGTTCGACACCGGACGAATCGTACACGACGCTCTCATAAACGGATTTGGTCGCGACCAGCATGTTCTTGAGGTAGCCCGTCAGCTCCTCCTGCTCAAAGAGTTCTTGAGCGTAATAATACTCGTCGCCGATGCGTTGATAGCGGATGCCATCCACGAGGGCCAGGCGCTTGGTGCGGTTGATCGACTCGGTCGCCAACTCAATGAACTGTTGCGGGTTTCGCTTGAAGTCATCGAGGCGGCCGCTGTCGGTCAAGATGCGCACGAGACTGCGCCGAGTAAGCTGGGTCTTGTCCTGAAGATCGGTCAGCAGGTCTGGCAGCTCGATGTCGGTTTCTTCGATGATGATCGGCGCGGCGACGGTCGTTTCCTCCGATGAGACGCCACCCCGCCCGATGGCGAGGTCGGCCTTGCGAATCTGCACGCGGGTCTTAGTGATGGGCGGGCATTCGCAGATGGCCCTGGCGCACTCCGCGACCAGCTTCTCGTTATCGAACTGTACGCGGTACGTGGTCTTGTGCTTGATGCGGTTCCAGAGCGCCTGGAACTCCTCGCTGTGCAGCACTGCCTGTCGGGTCTTGATCGGCCTGCGCTCGTCGGCGTTCTTGATGTCCAGTTTCCCGGCGAGCTTGCGGAGGATTTCCTTTACCTGCGGGAGCTGGGCCTGGAACGGCTCCGGGAGTTGCAGCGTGTCATCCTTGAGCGCCTTTCTCAACCGGTCCTGCACCTTGCCCTTCGCATCTACGTAACCCGCGTCCTTCAGATGCGTCCAGATGGCTTCCGACCGGGGCACGCCCATGGCCGTGGTCCGCCCGGCGTCGTCCGTCACCGGGATGGCGGCAAACTGATCCTTTTCCACAATGCCGAAGCAGATGCCGGTGTCGGCCTCGATCTCCTTCTGGAGGTTCTCGGCGAACTGCTCGTACCCTTCGGTGGCAATGACGGTGAGGGTGTTGACGTCGAAGCCCCGCAGGCGTTCGCCCTGCTGGTTCACGCACAGGCGCAGGCCGCGGCCGATCGTCTGGCGGCGCTCGCGCTCGGTGCCCATCTCGCGGATAGCGCAAATCTGGAACACGTTCGGGTTGTCCCAGCCCTCGCGCAGGGCGGAGTGGGAAAAGATGAACTTCAGCTTTGTGTCAAGGTCCAGCAGTTTTTCCTTATCCCTCATAATGAGGTTGTAGGCGCGCTCGGCGTTGTCGCGATTGCCCTGGTTGTTCTCGGCGGTGTCCGTCCACGTCCCCTTCTTGTCGACGGAGAAATAGCCGTCGTGGACTTCCGTCGCGTCGGACTGCACATCCACCTCGTTGAAGAGGGTGCGGTACTTCGGTTTGGCGGCGGCCTTGCGGTATTCCTCCTCGAACATCAGCGCATACTTGCCCTTCACCTGAGCCCCGTCTGCAGTGTAGCCACGGTAGTGCGCGACGACATCGATGAAGAACAGGCTCAGCACCTTGATACCCTGCGACCGCAGACGTAGTTCCTTGTCCAGATGCTCCTCGATGGTGCGGCGGATCATGATCCGCGTGAGCGGGTCACCGTCCACGCCGCCGATGGCCTGACCCGGATGCAGGGGTTTTTCCTGGTTGCTCAGTTCGAGAAACTCTTCGCCGGCTTTGCAGCCGATATTCTGCACCAGGCAGTCGGCATAGACGGCGCGGCCGCTGATCTGCTGGAGATCGTCACCCGGTCTTACGATGACCGTCTCCCGGCTCACTCCAAAGAGGCGTTGCACGTCGAGTTCGACTTTGGCGCTGAAGGCGCCCTTTTTGTTGCTGGTGGAGAGCAGTTTGACGTAGCCCTTATTGTGGCCGCCTTCGACCTCGAGGGACGCCACCTCGATCTGCTTGACCAGCTTGCGCTCGTAGGCGTCCACTGCGTCGAGGCGATAGAGCATGTGGTGCTCGTCGGCGTGGGTGGCGGAGTAGCGCAGCGTGCAGAGCGGGTTCATAGCCCCGAGCGCCTCCTTGCCCCGACCTTCGAGGCCGCCGTCCACGCTCTGCGGCTCGTCCACAATCAGGATCGGCCGGGTGGCCTTGATGAGGTCGATAGGTTTCTCGCCGCCGGTCTTCTCGCTGTCCTTGTAGAGGTTGTTGACGTCCTTCTTATTGATCGCGCCGACCGTCACCACCATGATCTGGATGTGTGGACTGGTGGCGAAGTTACGCACCTGGCCAAGCTTGCTGGAGTCGTAGAGGAAGAACTCGAAGGGCGTGTTGGCGTAGAGGGCGCGAAAGTGCTCTTCGGTGATCTGAAGCGTTTTGTACACGCCCTCCTTGATCGCGACGGATGGGACCACGATGACGAACTTGGTGAAGCCGTAACGCCGGTTCAGCTCGAAGATGGTACGCAGGTAGACGTAGGTCTTGCCCGTGCCGGTCTCCATCTCCACCGTGAAGTCCATGGACGCAAGCGAGGGCGCTGGGGCCAGACCGTGGCGGAGTTGGACGTCGTGGAGGTTTTCCAGCAATTCATCAGGCAGCAGCGCGAGCCGGTTACCGATGCCGAGGTCGTTTTCGAGAAACGACATTTGCTCACTGGCGACGTCCCGTGTGACGGTGAATTCCGTTTGGCAGGTCTCCTGCCCGTGGAAGAGGTCGCAGGCCGCCTCGATGGCCTGAAGCTGGTAGTAGAGGTTCGGCTCAAAGTGCAGCTTCATGGCTCCGCCTACAGACTGCGTACGTTCTCCAGCCCGTGCTGCTGGAGGATGGCGGTGAGATTGGTCTTGGCGACATCGTCGGCAAAGGCGCTGTCGCGGAAAATCACGGTGCTCTCGCCCGCTGGGGCCAGGACCTTGTGCCACTCAACCATGCCGAGAGCCAAAGGCTCAACTTCGTCGCGGGCTATTTGCGGGGCGAGGCAGACGAGGAGGGTGCCCGCACCGATGCTGTGGATAGTCTTGCCGGCGATGGTCTTCTGCTCGATGGGTGTACAGAGATCGATCCCGCGTTTCAGCAGCAGCTCGAAAAGAATGTCCGCCTCGGTGCGGTCGGTCTTGAGGTGCTCGACGGAGGCTTCGAGCGTTTGCGCAAGGTTTTCGCGATCCGGCTCCCACGCCCGGATGTTGCTGGAGTCGAGCTTAAAGACGCGGAAACCTAGATCGCCCGCAAACATCGGGTTTTCTTCTCGAATCTTCTTCCCGGCACGGCGAAGGCGTTCTTTGGTCAGTTCGGCGATATTGCGCGGCTTGCCGAGTTTGTCACAGTAATCGGCTGCAACCTTTTGGTCTGTGTTCTCGGGGTCGAGCGGCTCGGGGAGCTGAACGAGGAAGTAGCGGCGTTTTCCTTGATCGAGTGCATTCTGCGCCATAACTGCATGAGCCGTGGTTGCAGATCCTGCGAAAAAATCAACCACGATACTATCAGTCTCGGTGCCAACAGCAACGAATCTCCTGATTAATTCAAAAGGCTTCGGAAACGGAAAAACTTTCTCGCCGAAAAGTTCCTCTACTTCAGCCGTACCTCGTCTGCTGGATATCTCTTTGTCGATTTGAAGCGAGCGTATAACCTTTCCGGTGTGCCTTGTTTTCTGAACTATTCTAAATTCACTGTCTTCTGTTTTGTAACCAACAATCTCTTTATTTAGTTCTTGACGAGACTTGTCTTTGCTCCATCTCCATACGCGCTGTATCTCGTCTTTCCTTGAAATGACCGGATAAACTTTGACCCATCCACTCTCTTCTTTAAGGCCGATCTCGTAGAAATCATTTTCTATTTTGGAGTCAGGGTTCAAATAGAATGGGTAATATAAGTTGGGCCTTGTTCTTGGATTGAAAGCCACGTTACCGTTGTACAGCGGGTAAATATTAAATGGTCCGATCCCGTCGACATATTTGAACTCTTTTCCGTCTTCGGTCAATTGTTTGGTAGTGGTTACCGCCAAGTCTTTGGCATACAAGAGGGCGTAATCATGCATTTTCGCGATATGGCCATAGTCGATAGCGCTCGGCGATGAATTAATCACAAACTGGCCGATAAAATTATCTTCCCCAAAAAGTTCATCGCAAACTTTTCGAAGGTTGTGGGCCTCGTTGTCATCAATGCTGATAAAAATCACTCCATCCTCGCAGAGTAGATTTCGGGCGAGCTTGAGGCGGGGGTACATCATATTCAGCCAATTGGTATGGAAGCGACCACTTGCTTCAGTGTTGGTGCTGATCTTCTGCCCACCCTCCACCTGCCCTGTCAGTTCCAGATAGTTCTTGATGTTGTCTCGGTAGTCGTCGGGATAGACGAAGTCCTTGCCGGTATTGTAGGGCTGGTCGATGTAGATGAATTTCACCTTCCCGGCGTAGCTCTTCTGGAGGAGCTTGAGGACTTCGAGATTGTCGCCCTCGATCATGAGGTTGCGGGTAGTCTCCCAGTCCACGCTGTCTTCCGGGCAGGGGCGCAGGGTGCCGGTGGAGGGTGTGAGCGCGATCTGGCGGGCGCGGCGCTTGCCATGCCAGTTGAGGCCGTATTTCTCCTCTCGCTCATCCACCGCGCCGCCTAAGAGCTGCTTCAGTACCTCGAAGTCCACCTTTCCCTCGGTGAAGGCCTCGGGGAACAGCACATTGAGCTGCTCGACGTTCTCCGCGACGAGATCTGGGGATTTGGTATCCATATCTTCGGCTGTGAGTTTTTGCATGGGTCAGATCCTTGAGTATTTAGAAGTTAGGAGTTAGCATTTAGAAGTTAGGAGTTGGAATTGAGGATGGCGGTGCGGTAGCCGTTGAGAAGTCGGCCAACCTCTTCGCTCTGCTCCCATAATACGGTTTTAATGAACTACCTCGCGGCAAGCCGCGGGGTAT
The DNA here is from genome assembly GCA_028870115.1 of Candidatus Methylomirabilota bacterium. Classification (NCBI taxonomy): domain Bacteria; phylum Methylomirabilota (SeqCode); species Candidatus Methylomirabilota bacterium. The sequence goes on along the minus strand of JAGWQH010000033.1, from coordinate 12,108 downwards.
CGCCTTCTATTCTGGCCCGTCATTCCGTGCTTGACACGGAATCCAGTCGGACCCTCTGGATACCGGCTTTCGCCGGTATGACGAACTCGCGGCAAGCCGCGGGGAATGAACCCTCAGTGGATTCAGGTAACCGAGATCGTGGGCCAAGATCACGTAATAGCGGCACTCCTCAAGTGAACCTTCGGAGATGTTCAAAAACCGTGCTTTGTCCAGGCCAGACTGCTTCCGAAAACCCTCCGCAATGTTTGCCTGGAGCACCACGCGGCAGGCGTCGAGCTTTTCCAGCAGATCACCCAGCTCCGCAAAGGCGAAGAGGGAAAACGCAGGAGAGGCCACGTCGAGCGACGACGGGGGCGCAAGGGTCTGGCGCAGTTCGTCGATCACGCGGTCGCTGCCTGTGTTCTTAATGAGTTTCATGAGGAGACATGCAAGTATTTATCGATCCGACGCAGATTTCGTTGCCGTACTCATCGTACTTCCCTTCCCGGATCAACTCTGTCCGAAGCTGCGAAAGTGGGTGCGGATCTGCCGAGCCGTAAGGTTTGCTGTTGGTACTCATGCGCTGCTGGGTCTCTCTCATTGTGAAGGTATCGCGGAGCCTATCCCGCAAATGCCCGTTCACCCTTCGACACGCTCAGGGCGAACGGTATGGGCATTGAAAAGATTGAGGTGTTTCCGTTCGTGCTGAGCCCGTCGCAATACAACAAGGGGTCTGCAGAATAGACTCGAAACTACACAAAAAACTGCCGCAGGTCAAATCATGATAAACAATTGGCGGGTAGAATGATTGACCTGCGCTGCGCGTCCTCCTACAATAATACCGGGCGTTCGGGAACTCCTCCGTGTCATTACCCTGGGGTGGCCATGGTGTCGGAGCAGTTGAAAGCGATTCCCTATTTTCAGGATCTCGATGCGCGAGCGCTCGAGGGCATCCGGGCCAACGCATTCGAGGTGCGGCTGGAGAAGGGACACATGCTGTTTACGGAGGGGGAGCCGGCTCAGGCGATGTACGTAGTTCGATCCGGCAAGGTGAGGATCTTCAAGCTGTCCCCTGACGGGCGCGAGCAGGTCCTCCGGATTGCGGAGGCCGGCGATTGTTTCAATGAGGTTCCGATCTTCGATGGTGGGCCGAATCCCGCCAACGCGCAGGCGATAGAGCCGGCGGCGCTCTGGGGTATTCGGCGGGAGGGGATGCGGCGCCTGGTTGAGGAGCACCCGGCTATCGCGATCGGCTTTCTGAAGGCGTTCGCGGGGAAGCTCCGCTACTTTACCCGCAAGGTGGAGGACCTGTCATTTCGCAGTGTGACAAGCCGCGTGGCCAAGCACCTGCTGGAGATGGCCGAGGATGACGGCAGAGGCGGCCTGCGCCTCAAGCAACAGTCCACGCAGCAGGAGATGGCGTCTGTTGTCGGGACGGCCCGCGAGATGATCGGCCGGGCCTTCAAGGCTCTGGAAAAGGAAGGCGCCATCACGTTTGATCGCCACGGGGTCGTAATCGTGAGCCGGGCCGCCCTGATCCGCATGCTCTGACCTCGCCCTTGCCCCTTCTGCCGGTTGTGAGACTAAAGTCGCAGACACCCCGGAATCTCTCGCCTATACTACGCTTGACGCTAAGTAAGGAGCCTGCCCTACAAACCCAAGCTCGTGCTTCGACAGGCTCAGCACGAACGGAAAGAAGTCAATGTTTGCAATAATACGTATACCGTTCACCCTGAGCTTGTCGAAGGGTCAATGAGGATCTGTAGGACAGGCTCTAAGCAACCCGAAAAAAGGAGGCAATCGACCTATGACGAACGAGAGCAGTTGCCACGGAGATGCCCAAGGGACGGGTACGCCTATACCCGAGGCACTTCGGAACGTACCCGATAATCGCCGGGTGATCCTGGATGTTCGCGATCAGGTGCGGGCAGGAGAAGAGCCGTTTCAGCGAATCATGCAGACCGTTATGTCGCTCAAAGACGATCAGGTATTTGTCCTCTACAATATCTTTGAGCCGGTCCCACTGTATGGCGTGATGGCGCAGCGGGGTTTTACGCATTGGACACAGAAGCGCGGTCCCGAAGACTGGTGTATCACCTTCTATCGGGCCGGCGCACAGGCCGCGACCGCTCCGGCGCCTGCCGCCGCATCGAGACCGGCACCGCCCGCCGGGAACGCCATCGTCGTGGATGCCCGTGGACTGGAACCGCCACAGCCGATGGCGAAGATTCTGGAGAATCTCCCTCGGATCGCTGCAGGCGGACAGATCCTGGCCATGACCGACCGGCGGCCGATGCTGCTCTATCCGAAGCTTGAGGAGCGAGGCTTCGCCTTCTCCACTGAGGAGACGACGCATGGTTGGTTCGAAACCCGCATCTGGAAATAGCGCGCCCCCGGCCCGGCAGCCGTCCCTCTGGGTGCCGCTGCGCTATTTTGTGACGGCGCAGGCAGCCTTTGTGGGCGCTCTGCTGTGGGCGCCGTGGCAGGTCGACAATCTGCTGGACTTCTACTACCAGGGGCATGGCCTCGCCCTCACCCATTTGCTGACGCTCGGGTGGATTACGATGACGATCATGGGGGCGTCGTTCCAATTGGTTCCGGTCGCTTTGGAGACCACGCTGTGGAGCGAGCGCCTGGCCTGCTGGCAGTATTGGATCATGCTGTCCGGTGTCGCGCTGATGGTGAGCCATTTCTGGATCGGTCATCACCATGGCACGGCCATCGGCGCCGGTCTTGTGCTGATTGCCGTGACGCTCTTCGTGGTCAACATGGGACGCACAATGTGGCAGCTCCCCCGCTGGGACATTATCGGGCGACACGTGGCGGCGGCGCTCCTCTATCTGGCCTCTACCGTGGTGATGGGGAATCTTATGGCGCTCGACAAGATGTTCGACTTCCTGGGAGGTCAGGTCTTGCACACGATCCACGCCCACGCCCACCTGGCCGGTATCGGCTGGGTCACGATGATGATCTTCGGGGCGAGCTACAAGCTGATTCCTATGTTCAGCCTGAGTGAGTTTCGCAATGAGCGTCCGGCCTACTGGGAGTTCCGGCTGCTCAATGTCGGTCTCGCGGGCCTGTACGTAACGCTGCTGCTGCACAGTTCGTGGACTGCGCTGTTCGCCCTCCTGATCGCCGTAGCGGTGGGTCTGTTCCTCTGGACGATGCGTGAGGTTCTGCGGACGCGCAAGCGCCCGCGACTGGACTGGGGGCTGCGGCATTCCTTAAGCGCCATGGTCACGCTGGTCATACTCACACTACTCGGGCTTTGGCTGAGTACCGGTTGGGTTGTGAGCGACGAGTTTGCCGCCCGGCTGGCCTTTGGCTATGGGGTGCTGGCGCTTCTGGGCTGGATTTCCGTGACGATTATCGGTATGATGTACAAGATTATCCCATTCCTGGTCTGGCACCACCGTTACAGCGACCTTGTAGGGCTTCGGCCGGTTCCGGCCGCCACCCAGCTACTTGGCGAGTCAATGCCTCGGATAGAGTATTGGCTGCTCCATGCGGGCATCGTGACGACCGTGGCCGGAGTGATCTTTGCGTCCGGGCTGCTGCTCCAGGTGGGGACCCTCGTGTTGGCCCTGGCGGGTCTCACGTTTGCCGTTGCCGTCTGTCGGATCTACCGTCACCTGGTTCCCCGGCTGACGCCCCTTCCCGAGGCGCAGACCGTAGGAGCATAGGATCCACAGTCGATCGGCGGAGCGATGCAGGAAGTACAGGTACATGAAAAGGAGGCATGATGGCAGAACCGGGAACATCACCCATAACTGAAGAGCAGATCTATAACACGCTCCGGAAGCTCATCGACCCGGAGTTAGGAGTGAATATCGTCGATCTGGGCCTCGTCTACGATGTGCAGATCCAAGGGGGCCAGATCGGCATCCGCATGACCCTCACCACGCGCGGCTGCCCTATGCACGCGAGCTTCGTCCAGGCGGTTGACCGCGCCCTCCGGGAGATACCCGGTGTCACTGGCGTCACCGTCGAGATCGTATGGGAACCTGCCTGGAATCCGGACATGATCTCGCCTGAGGGCAGGCGAGCTCTAGCCGGCGGCGGACGAGGAGGTCCCGCATGGTAACGCCTCAGTTAACGGAAGATATGGTGATCTCGGCGCTTCGCCAGGTCAAGTACCCGGGGATGAGCCGCGACCTTGTCTCTTTTGGCATAATAAAGAATGCGCGGGTGGAGGGGTCCACCGTCTACCTCGATCTCCAGGTCCCGACGGAGGACGCTGAGGTGATCGCCAAGGTAGAGGCGTCGGTCCGTGAGGCGCTCGGCCGCGTGCCCGGGATCGGTGAGATGCGGATTCAGGCCGCCCCGCGCCCCGCGCCTCAGGATTCCGCTCCCGGACCGGCTCCGCTTCCCGGGGTGCGGCGTATCATCGCCGTCGCGTCCGGTAAAGGCGGTGTGGGTAAGAGCACCGTATCCGTCAATCTGGCCCTGGCGCTGGCGCAGTCGGGGGCTGCGGTCGGTCTTCTGGATGCCGATATCTATGGCCCGAATGTTCCCCGGATGCTGGGCGAGCTTGGCCGTCCCAAGGCGCATGAAGGCAAGATTGTTCCGTTGACACGGCACGGCCTGAGGGTGATATCGGTCGGATACCTGCTGGGTGAGCAGTCGCCGATCATCTGGCGTGGACCCTTGGTGGCCCAGGCCCTGAAGCAACTGCTGCACGAGGTGCATTGGGGCGAACTGGACTACCTGATCGTCGATCTTCCACCGGGGACGGGGGATACCCAGTTGACCCTCGTTCAGGCGGTGCCGTTGACCGGCGGAGTCATCGTGACGACCCCTTCCGCTGTGGCCTTGATGGATGCCGAGAGAGGCCTGCGGATGTTTCGTGAGGCCCGCGTCCCGATTCTGGGGATTGTGGAAAATATGAGCTATTTTATCTGTCCCCACTGCCAGGGAGAAACCGATATCTTCAGCCGGGGCGGTGGACGCAAGGTGAGTGAAGCGCTTGGGGTCCCATTCCTGGGGGAGATCCCCCTCAATCCAGCGATCCGCGAGGGCGGGGATACCGGCGCCCCTGTTGTCGTGGCGATGCCGGAGTCCTCTGAGGCGCAGGTCTTCCGCAATGTCGCGGACAAGGTACGCCTGGCGACCGAGGCTGCCGCGGAGGCGATGCCTCAGATGATCATCCGCTAACAACCAACAACCCTGTATCTGTCGAAGGAGGAAGTCTCTATGCCAGCGAATTATGCAGCAACCGTGGATGCCCGCGTCCTGCCGATCCCGCAGAAACACCCGACCATCTTCCGCGTCTTCGACGGGCTGGCGGTCGGGGATACGATGCTCCTGGTCAACGACCATGATCCCAAGCCGCTCTACTATACATTCGCCGCCGAGCGCACCGGACAGTTCGAATGGCGCTATCTGGAGGCCGGTCCCGAGGTATGGCAGGTCGCGATCAGCCGGGTTGCCGCCGCCGCAGGCGAGCAGCCGCCCGCCGAAGGAATGGGATGCGGCATGCACCACGAGCACCACGAGCACCACGAGCACCACGAACATCATGAACACCACGGACACGAGCATGCCCACACCGGTTCGCCGACCCAGATCCTCAAGGACGAACATACCCTGATCCTTCAGGCGTTGGATGCGCTGGAGCGAAAGCTCATTGCAATGGAGGGCGGCGCTGCCCCGGATCGAGCCTATTTCGAAAAGGCGATCAAGTTTATCCGAACCTTTGCCGATCAGTGTCATCACGGCAAAGAGGAGGATCTGTTGTTCAAGACGATGGTGAATCGCGGCTTTCCGTTGCAGGGCGGACCAATCGCGGTTATGCTGTCGGAGCATGAGGCCGGGCGCACCTATGTCCGTGATATGGCTGATGCCGCGGCGGCAATCGGAACCGATCCGGCTGCGGCGCAGAAGATTATTCGGAACGGGCGCGCCTATATTCAGATGCTGCGACCCCACATCGATAAAGAGAACATGATCCTGTATGCCATGGCGGACAATATGTTGAGCGCAGACGACCAGGCGCGCCTGGGAGAAGCATTCGAGCGCTTCGAGAATGAAAAGATCGGCGCGGACGTCCACAATTCCATGCTGGCATTGCTGGAGGAGTTGAAGGGCGGCGGTCATTCATGTTTGCACGGCTAGGCGAGCGAATGTAGCTGCCGTTGCATTGCGGCTATAGCATCTTTTGTGATTTGTACTGGCGGTTGGGGCAGGTCAAGATGCCCCAACCGCCTTTGCATATTTCAGGAAGCGTCATTGCGGGAAGTGAAGCGACGAAGCAATCTCCCGGCCTTAACTATCGGCGTCGCCAAAGGATGTTGGCTCAGCCCTCGATCCGGAACTCTTTGATGATTCGGTACTTCTGCATTTTGTAGGCGAGCTGTCGCGGCGTAATGCCCAGGCGAGCGGCGGCTCTCGTCTGGACACCGCCGTTTTCCTTCAGCGCCCGCATGACCAACTCCCGTTCAAGCTGGCGGAGTCCCTTCCAATTATCCAGCGTATGAAGGTGTTGCGTCTGTTCCTGGCGGAGCCACTTGGCATGCTCGATCAAAGACGCCATGATCGTCAGCACCTGAAGATCCGCCTCCACTAAGGCGCGCATGTTATGCAATAGCCGCTCAACGGCCAGGAAATGAGCTGCGAGGCGCGGCGCCTTGACGAACGCCCGGGACAGCACGCCAATGTATAGCGCCGCGGCTCGGCAGATCCATTTCCATGTTAGGCGGTGCCGCTCGCACGGCGGCGCCACAAGCGCCCGTATGCCGCCGCGTTGAGGATCAGAACCAGCATCCCGAGAGCCAACTGCACCGGCCTGGTCAGGTTCTTCGGGTAGAGGACTGGCAGCAGATAGTGCTCGATGAAACTGCCCGCGTACCCCGCCTGGCCACCCAGTTGGCGGAACCGATTCTCAAGGGGGGTAAGTGGGCAGATCCACCCGGCGAACTCGATGAGCGCGCCCCAGAGCGCGCAGGGGAGTTGAATCCACACTAACCGTGGCCAACGCAGCACCAAGAGGGCGCCCAGGACGACAAACCCAACAAAGGCAAGATGCAGGAATACCAGAAGGTTTGCGATCAGCAGGTACGGCATCTCTGGTTCACTCCTGGCCTGCGAGCCTCAAGCGGCAACCGTCTAGCGAGGCTGTAGAAAAACCCCGAAAAGGCATCGTTCGAGACCTCAGCAAATTGCACCTAGACTCTGCAGCGAAAGCACCACAACTCGAAAGAGTCCGACATCCCCGCAGAGGAACCCGCGGTTGAGCTCGATCCACGCCATTGGCAGCCCGTGAAGGGCCTGTCTATTCTTGAGCCAAAGATCGTCTTTGCCCTCCACGCAGCATCTTGAGTCCTTCGAACCAAGCGATACTCACTACTCCCGCAGCAAGACAGATCGCCATGTCAATCGGGTGGAGCTTCGCGAAACGGAAGAGGTTGCGCAGTGAAGGAACGTACAGTATTACTGCGAGAAAAACCAATGCGCCTCCGACCACCCACCGTAAGGCGGTATTTGGCGAGCGCGACGTGACCGCAATTGTATGCGACCATGATCGGTTTGTCATGATCAGACCAAGGTTGGCAATGATGAGGGTGGTAAACGTCAGCGCACGAGCGTCCAATTCGCCTTGGCCACGATAGAGGGCGATGCTGAAGACGGCCAGAAGGATGAACAGTACACTCACACCTTGCAATAGGCTCAAACCCAACATTTGCCTTCTAAACAACGGTTCGTGCGGCTTGCGAGGTGGGCGGGTCATCACGTCGGTTTCTTCTGGCTCCCGCTCGAATACGATGGAGCAGACTGGGTCAATAATCAAGTGCAAGAAGGCGATGTGAACGGGTAACAGGACGAGCGGCCACCTAAAAAGTACCGGAATGAGCGACATGCCGGCGATTGGGACGTGAATGGCCAGCAGATAGGCCATTGCCTTCTTGAGATTGTCGAAAATCCGGCGGCCCAGTTTGATGGCTTGTATAATGGAGGAGAAGTCGTCAGTGAGCAGCACCAACGCCGAGGCCTCGCGTGCCACGTCGGTCCCTCGTTCGCCCATAGCGATACCGATGTGCGCCGCTTTCAAGGCTGGCGCGTCATTCACGCCGTCACCGGTCATAGCCACGATTTCATGGTTGGCCTTCAAGGCCTTGACCAGACGCAGTTTTTGCTCGGGTAAAACCCGGGCAAAGATATTGACTGTCTTGATGCGTCTTTGCAGCTCTGCGTCATCCATTGCGTCCAGTGCTGGACCGGTGATGCATTCATCCATCGGTGTCAGACCAATTTGCCGCGCAATGCTCTGGGCGGTAGTCGGATAGTCGCCGGTGATCATCACTACCCGTATCCCGGCGGTGTAACATTCTTTGAGCGCTGCAGGCACGCCTGGACGTACCGGATCGGCGAAGCCTATCAGTCCCAGGAATTCAAACTCGAAATCATGCTGCTTCCCCGGCAGGGGTGGCTGCTTGAAGGCTGCTTTGGCCACGCCGAGGACCCGCAGACCTTCGCTTGCCATAGAGTGTACATATCCGGCGAGAGCCTCCACGTGTTCCTCATCCAAATGGCACAGATCAGCCATGGCTTCTGGCGCGCCTTTGGCAGCGATAACGGATTCGTCCCCGCGAGGCGATCTCCAGACGTGGGAGAGCGCCAGCAAGTCTTGGGATAAGGGATATTCGCGCTCGAGCGTCCAATCGTCGTGGAGGTGTTCGGTCTTGGATAAGTAACGATCACCCAGTTGTGTTAAAGCCTTTTCCATCGGATCCCAAGAACCCTTCTGGCTGGCCAGAATACTGAACTCTACGAGTTCGTGAAAGGTTTCAGGCAACGGTTCCTGCTGATGCTCGGTGATATCGTACCACTCTCTTTTAGCGAAAATCTTGTCGACTAACATCCGATTGAGAGTGAGCGTTCCTGTCTTATCTACGCATAAGACCGTGGCTGAACCCAGGGTCTCGACCGCCGGCATGCGGCGTGTGAGGACCTGGCGTTGCGAAATACGCCAGGCGCCCAAAGCCAGGAAAATCGTCAGGACCACGGGAAATTCATTCGGTAAAATGGCCATGGCCAAGGTAACGCCGGCCAAGAGCCCATTGAGCCAATTGCCTCTTGTGAGGCCATAGGCGATCACGACCAGGGTGGAAAGCGATAAACCCAGCATGGCAACATTGCGAACCAGCCGTCCGGTTTCTCTTTGCAGCAAGGTCTTTTCTGGTTTCACCCTTTGTAATGCTTTGCCGACCTTACCGATTTCGGTGTGGACGCCAATGGCGAGCACTTGGGCAACGCCCTGCCCTTGAACGGCTAATGTCCCGGAGTACACGAAAGGCAGGTCGTCTCCTCCAGGACGACCCATTTCAAAAATACCGTCCCTGGCGACCTTGCGCACCGGCACGGGTTCCCCGGTTAGCAGGGACTCATCGACCAAGAGGCTGGCGCACCGCACGAGCACGGCGTCGGCTGGAACCCGATCGCCTTCTGTCAGAACCAGAACGTCGCCACGGACGACATCACGGCCGGCAATACGTTTCTGTTCACCGTCTCGAATGACCAGCGCGCGGGGGCTGGAGAGGTCCCTCAGGGCTTCGAGCGCGCGTTCTGTCTTCTGTTCCTGAAACAGGGTGATTCCCGTGATAAAGAGGACGAATCCAAGCAGCATCAGTGCCTCTTGTAGATCGCCCAATACGAGATAGATCGCCCCACAAGCGACGAGAAGCAGGAACATCGGTTCGCGTACAACGTCACATGCAATAGAGAAGATGCTGCGTGGCTTCGAGGAGGGGAGTTCGTTATGCCCTTCCTCCTTCAGCCTTGTCGCCGCTTCTGCTTCACAAAGCCCTGTGAGGGGAGAAATGTCCCTCTCTCTTGCCATCGTGTCGTCTCCTGTGGAAAGACCCCGGTGTCGAGCCAATTACCGTACCTTCAGGCGAGATCTTGACTCCGAAGGCTCCTGGAGCACCAGTACCTGAGCCTGTGCCGTCTGCTTGGTATACTTCCGTAACCCGCCGGGCTGGACTACGGCTTGCGAGAGGAGCAGACCACCGCACACAAAGAGACCACACACCCCACTATCGAGTCAAGCTCAACAGGCGAGGACGCATCTCACCCCACGGGCGGGCGGTGCGTCAAGAGAGATAGAGCGGTCAGCTTTCGATGCGGAACTCTTTGATGATCCGGAACTTCTGCATTTTGTAGGCGAGCTGTCGCGGCGTAATGCCCAGGCGAGCGGCGGCTCTCGCCTGGACACCGCCGTTTTCCTTCAGCGCCCGCATGACCAGCTCCCGTTCAAGCTCACCAAGTACCTGCTCGAGATCGATCTGGTCGCTCAGGATCTTGGCCGCTTCAAAGAGGGCGCTGAACCCGATTGTTCTTGGGTCGTGGCTCCCCTTTTCTTCGTGAAAGGTCATGTTTGCCATGTTATTCAAGATCGGTGCCAGCGCGAGGCGCTAGCACCTCCTTTCCTTAGAAGCCATAGGCGTTCTCTTCGTGCTGGCTCAGATCGAGACCGATCTGTTCCTCTTCACTACTGATTCGCAAACCGATCAACGTGTCAACGAGCTTCAGCAGGATCACCGTGCCCACGAACGCCAGGAGCATACAGGCCAGTACGGCGATGATCTGTACCACGAACTGATGGGGATTGCCGAAGAACAGCCCATCGGCGCCGTCAGGATTAATCGCCTTGGACGCGAACAGACCGGTGGCCAGCGCGCCCCAGGTCCCACCGACGCCGTGGACCCCCACGACGTCCAGCGAGTCGTCGTAACCCAGCCGCGCCTTGAGTATGCAGGCGGAGAAGCACAGAATCCCTCCGCCGGCCCCGATGACGATCGCCGGCATCGGACCGACGAAGCCGGACGCCGGGGTGATGGCGACGAGCCCGGCGACGGCGCCGCTGGCCGCTCCCAGAACAGTTGGTTTGCCCCTGGAGCTCCATTCAGCAAACATCCAGGCCAGCGCCGCCGCTGCCGTCGCGAGATGAGTGACGACAAAGGCATTAGTGGCCAGCCTGTTGGCGGCGGTAGCGCTCCCGGCGTTAAAGCCGAACCAGCCAAACCAGAGCAAGGCCGCGCCGGTGACGGTCATCGTGAGGTTATGGGGCGGCATCGGTTCCCCGGGATGGCCGCGTCGTCGCCCTACGATCAGGGCAGCAGCCAGGGCCGAGATGCCGGAGCTGATGTGGACCGCCGTGCCGCCGGCAAAGTCGAGCGCGCCCATCGTGCGCAGCCATCCGCCCATCCCCCAGACCCAGTGCGCGAGCGGATCGTAAATCAACGTCGCCCACAATAGGGTAAAGAGCAGGAACGCGCTGAACTTCATCCGCTCAGCCACGGCGCCCATGATGAGGGCCGGGGTGATGACCGCAAACATCATCTGGTAAATCATATAGGCTTGGTGTGGGATGGTCGCCGCATAGTCGGGGTTGGGATCCAGCCCTACGCCGCGAAGTCCCACCCAGGCGAGGCTCCCGATGATCCCGCCCATATCGGGGCCGAAGGCCAGGGAGTAGCCCCACAGCGCCCACTGCACGCTGATTAAGGCCAGGATGATGAAGCTCTGCATGATCGTTCCCAACGCGTTCTTACGACGGACCAAGCCTGCATAAAACAGGGCGAGACCAGGCGCGGTCATCAGCAACACCAATGCCGATGAGGTGAGCATCCATGCCGTATCTCCCGAGTCGATCTTCGGCGCCGGTGGCGGAGGCGATTCGGGGGCCTGCACTGAAGAAGGAGCTTCTGGGGGAGGCGCCTGTTGAGCGAGGATTACTGATGGGGTGTGTAGTAGTACACCTCCCATAACCAGCAAGATCATGACAGTCATCATGAGGCGATTTGGCATGGTTGCTCCTTAGCTCGATGTGGAAGAACGAGAGGAATCAACAAGAGTGTAGGAGGCGACATTATTGTCGTTAACTCCGAACGTGCGGAGTAAGCAGTTTGCGTGCCAATGCCATATTGTCTTTTGCTTCGGTGCGAACGCTCGAAAGACTCGAAAAATTCACTCACGGGGCTTCGATCGATCGCAAGAGGATTTCGATGACCCCTTATCCACTCGTTTACGTGACTATGAAATAGGCAGATGAAAATCCTTCTGCTCATAATGTAGGCGCAGCGACCTTTGCTTATAAGTTGCAAGTCAAGATGGTCGATTGTTGCCTTTTTC
>JAGWQH010000032.1 GCA_028870115.1 Candidatus Methylomirabilota bacterium | reverse complement strand
GCCCTGATCACCGGTCGGCTTGGCGAGGCCTGGATCAGAACCGTACGCCGCTGGTCGATCGCCTCTTGGACCTTTCTGACGGTCGGCATCATCGTCGGGGGACGGTGGTCCTACGAGGTACTAGGATGGGGCGGCTACTGGGCCTGGGATCCCGTGGAAAACGCCTCGCTGCTGCCCTGGCTGACCGGCACAGCGTTTCTCCACACGATCATGATTCAGGAACGACGAAAGATGCTGAAGTTCTGGAACGTAGCGTTGATCATCATCACCTTTGCGCTGACCATCTTCGGCACCTTTCTCACGCGAAGCGGCATCCTGTCGTCTGTTCACGCCTTTTCTGATTCGGCAGTCGGACCGTTATTTCTGGTGTTCATCGGTCTGATCCTGCTTGCCTCGTTCAGTCTCATGGTGTATCGGAGTGATAAGTTACAGCCGGAGGGTGATCTCGACTCGCTGGTGTCTCGCGAGAGCGCCTTCCTGGTGAATAATCTGCTGCTCCTGGGGTTTGCTTTTGCGGTCCTCCTTGGCACCCTGTTTCCCCTCCTGTCCGAGGCGGTTCGCGGGGTCAAGGTCAGCGTGGGTGAGCCGTTCTTCAACACGGTCAACGTCCCTATCGGCCTGGGTCTGATCTTCCTGATGGCCATCGGCCCGCTGATCGCCTGGCGACACGCCTCGATCGAGAGCCTACGCCGCACCTTCGCCGGTCCCTTGTGCCTCACTATCCTGGGCGCGGGTATCTGCTGGTTGCTTGGGGTGCGGGGATTATACCCGCTCCTGGCGTTCGGACTCAGCCTGTTTGCCGCCATTACCGTTTTTCAGGAGTTTACCCGCGGCGCCAGGACACGTCGTCGGAACACGGGAGAGGGGTACCTAACCGCACTTTCGAAGCTCACCAGTCGGAGCCGACGGCGTTATGGCGGTCTTATCGTCCACCTGGGGGTGGCGTTCATCGTGATCGGCATTACCGCCTCATCGGTTTTCAAGCTGGAGCAGGAGGTCACCCTAAAGCCAGGCGAATCGCTTCAGCTTGGCCGGTACCAGGTTCGATTTGACGAACTCAGCGCCTGGCAAGAGCCGCATCGCTTTGTCGTGCAGGG
>JAGWQH010000031.1 GCA_028870115.1 Candidatus Methylomirabilota bacterium | reverse complement strand
TGCGGGCCGCTGATGCCGAAGGAAGAGGCGATTGAAGTTGAGGGGACCGTCATTGAGCCGCTACCGAATGCCATGTTTCGAGTAGAACTGGAAACGGGACATAAAGTCCTTGCGCACGTGTCCGGAAAGATGCGCATGCATTTCATTCGGATTCTACCGGGAGATAAGGTGATTGTAGAGCTTTCTCCGTACGACCTGACCCGAGGGCGGATCATTTACCGGTATAAGTAGGCATCAAGGTGAAGGGCGGAAGGACGATGAGCGATTCTGTGGCGCGGGGGTTGTCATGAAGGTTCGGGCGTCAGTCAAGCCGATGTGCGAGAAGTGTAAGGTTGTTCGACGGAAACGGGTGCTGCGGATCGTCTGCGAAAATCCTCGGCACAAACAACGACAAGGATAGTCGGTTCACCGGACAGCTATTGGCTGGCGGTTGACAGCTGAACGCTGTTCTTTGAGGAAACTATGGCACGCATCGCCGGTGTAGATCTTCCGAGAGAAAAACGTCTTGAGGTGGCGCTGACGTATATCTACGGTATCGGCCGCCCTGCTTCGCACAAGATCTTACGGGACTCCGGGGTCAGCCCGGATGTCCGCGTGAAGGACCTCACTGAAGAGGAGGTCACGAAGCTGCGGCGAACCATTGAGGGGAACTACAGAGTTGAAGGGGATCTCAGACGTGAGATCTCTATGAACATCAAGCGGCTCATGGATATAGGCGCCTACCGCGGCCTCAGACATCGCCGGGGCCTCCCGGTTCGTGGCCAGCGAACTAGCACTAATGCCAGGACGCGCAAGGGGCCTCGCCGGACGGTCGGTGCGAAGGGTAAGAAAACGTAGCGCTGAGCTGACAGCTCAGCTACTGGAGGAAGAATGGCGGAGGAGGTAAAACCGAGGCGTCCTGCGGGACGTGCGGGCGGCAGAAAAGAGATCAAGAATATCGCTCACGGGATCGCCTGCGTCCAGGCGACGTTCAACAATACTATTGTTACCATTACAGATGTGACAGGCAACGTTGTCGCATGGGCCAGTGCTGGCTCTGTGGGGTTCAAAGGTTCCCGGAAGAGTACCCCATTTGCCGCGCAGAGAGCCGCAGATAGTGCCGCCCAGAAGGCGATGAGCCACGGCATGAAAGAAGTGAAGGTGTATGTCAAAGGGCCGGGCGCGGGTCGAGAGGCAGCCATTCGGGCATTACAGGCGGCAGGTATGGAGATTGTGGCGATTAAGGATGTGACGCCGATCCCACACAACGGCTGTCGGCCGTCCAAGCGGAGACGTGTATGACCCAGTGGTTCTTGTCGATACATGGCCCGGTCGTTCCAAGAAGGTACGTTAAGAGCGCGATTCGCCGAAGCGTCAGTGTGACGGGGGGCAACACCACTCCCCTGGGAGGAGGGGTTTGTGGCTAGATATCGGGATCCCGTGTGTAAGCTTTGCAGGCGAGAAGGGCTGAAGCTGTTCCTGAAAGGGGATCGATGCTTCTCTGCCAACTGCGCGATTGAGAAGCGGAACTACGCTCCCGGCATGCATGGTCAGCGACGGACGAAGGTATCAGACTATTGCAGGCAGCTACGTGAGAAGCAGAAGATGCGCCGAATCTACGGCGTCCTGGAAACGCAATTCCGGAAATATTTTCGTCTGGCCGAGCGACAGACAGGGATTACGGGGGAAAACCTCATCAGGATTCTAGAACAACGACTGGACAGCGTTGTTCATCGCCTGGGATTTGCCGCATCCCGCGCACAGGCGCGGATCTTGATCACTCACGGTCACATCCTTGTGAATGGACGAAAGACGGACATAGCGTCCTATCGGGTTCGCCCGGGTGAGACCATCGAGGTGCGGCCTAAGAGTCGCGAACTGGCGGCGATTAAGGTGGCTCTCGAAGGGGCGAAGCGGCGAACGTTGCCGAGTTGGTTGGAGCTTGATGCGACCAACATGAAAGGGACTGTCCGATCGATCCCATCCCGAGAGGAGATCGCCATCCCGGTGGAGGAGCAGCTGATTGTTGCGCTATACTCCAAATAATGGTGGGCGTGGGAGGTTTTGATGATTCAGAAGTTTAAGGGCATCCAGAAGCCAAAGCGGCTGGAGTGCGAGCTGGAATCTCTGACCAGCACATACGGCAAGTTTTTTGCGGAGCCCTTTGAACGCGGGTTCGGATTGACCATCGGTAATGCGCTTCGTCGTATCCTCCTCTCCGCAATTGAGGGGGCCGCGGTAACTACTATTCGGATCACCGGAGTGCTACATGAATTCTCAACCCTCCCTGGGGTGAAAGAAGATGTAAGCGATATCATCCTTAACCTCAAGGGGCTGCGACTCAGACTTCACGTTGATCACCCCAAGACCCTGTACCTTAAGGCGTTCTCAGAGGGGGAGGTTCGAGCAGCGCATATCACTCCGGATTCGGATATAGAGGTATTAAATCCCGACTTGCATATTGCGACCTTGGATCAGGATGGTAAGATCGAGCTGGAGATGGAGGTGTGCCATGGACGTGGGTATGCCCCGGCTGAACGTAACAAACGGGAGGGGCAACCTATCGATGTTATCGCTATAGACTCAATCTTCTCCCCGATCCGGAAGGTTAATTTCCTGGTTGAGGACGCCCGGGTCGGCCAGATCACTGACTACAACAAGCTTATCTTGGAGGTCTGGACTGACGGGAGCGTTCTGCCACGAGACGCCATCGCGTACGCAGCAAAGATCCTCAAGGATCACCTGAGCATATTTACTAACTTTGAGGAGGAGCCCGAGGGGGAGGGGGTTGTCGTCGACGAGGCGAAGCAACGGCTACAGGATAACCTGAATCGAAGCGTCGACGAGTTGGAGCTTTCGGTGCGGTCTGCCAATTGTTTGAAGCACTCCGGCATTCGATACATCCATGAGTTGGTCGTCAAGAGCGAGGCCGAGATGTTGAAGACGAAGAATTTCGGTCGGAAGTCTCTGAATGAGATCAAGGAGATCCTCGTCGGCATGGGGTTGACCCTGGGAATGAAACTGGAAGACCTCCCTGTTGGCGAGCTCTTCGGGAAACGAGGTGACAAGACCCCGAAGGCCTGAACAGGGGTCTGAGCTTGGCCTGATTTCGTGCGGCCAGGCAGGAGTGCCTGCTATGCGACACAGAAAAGCTGGGAGGAAGCTCGGCCGAACAACGGCTCATCGAGAGATGCTCCTCCGTAATCTGTTGACATCACTCTTCCATTACGAGAAGATCGTTACCACTGAGGCGAAAGCGAAGGAGCTGCGCAAGCTGACAGATAAGGTCATCACACTAGCCAAGCGCGGGGATTTGCATGCGCGCCGACAGGCAGCCGAGGTTATCGAGGACGGGAACGTCTTAAAAAAGTTGTTCGACTCAATCGGCGGCCGATATAAGGATCGAAACGGGGGCTATACACGGATGACAAAGCTGGAGTACAGAATGGGCGATGGCGCCCCGCTCGCAGCCATTGAGCTGGTAGAGGTTGGCGCCGGCGTCGAACCTCCGGCAAATCCCGCTAGGCGCCGTGGGAGGCGTGGGGATAAAGGAAAAGCGCCGACATCAGGACAGACGCCTCGGCCGGCCCATTCACCGGGTGTCGAAAGGGCAGCCGGTGCTTGAGGACGACGAGTTGTCGCCTATCTCCCCGGAGAATGCCCACTAAGCGACGCACCTTGCCCTTCGCTACCGGAGAAACAGCCAATGATGGAATGATGGATGGTAGCGACGCACAGGAAGGCTGATCCGGCCTAGCATGATCATAAGCGGTTGGCCGATGGCCTGATGGTATAAGTTAGGTCAGGTCTGCGCGTCGGGTTTACGCGTCTGAGTGATGGATGTCAGTAAGTCCAGACCTATCCGCTGCATGATCGCCTCGGCCACTCTTAACCACAGGAGATTGTATTTGACAAACTATTAACCATGAATACAATACTTTCTCCGAGCACTACGGCCCACCGAAGCAGCTAGTCCCTCAGGCTCTTCCTTCGGTACCGCTGATATATTCGGTTTGATATTCTTATAGTACGCTACGTATAGGCGTGCGCCTGCAGGGTGTATCGCAGTGTGGTACGCTTACGGTGTACTCGTGCCTGCCTGTGCGTGGCATGCAGACAGGTGGGTCCGGCGCAGGGCAAGTACTATTGATTGCATATTGTTGTGAAAGGAGGGAGAAGTCGACATGGCGGAGAAGCCACAAGGAGCAAAGCTTGCCAGTCGCACTAAGAATCAGGTGAAGAAAACCGCCGGGCAGTGTCAGTGCGGCGGCGATCTGATCTGGAGCATGGTTTTTAATCCGCGCGGTCGTATGATGAAAGTCTGCGAGAAGTGCGGGATAGCCGTGCCAAAGGTAGGGTAGGGTACGACAGCGAGCGGCCGCTCAAGACGACAGGGCTCCCCGGTATGATCCGGGGGGCCCTTTGTGTTTCAGTGCCGACGGGCAGATTGGGGCCGGCAAGCTATGAGCCGAGCCCCGCGATCCCTCACAGCATTTCAGCGAAGCGGGAGATAATGCTTGGCAGTCGCCGGTCCAAACAGTATCATAATCTCGAATCGGATATGTTACCCTGACCATGCGTATCGAGTTACGGGTGAAGGCGTCGCGGGGCGAGGCTGTCATCAACTGAGCGGGGGAGATGGAGCTTCACGGGCGGGCGGTGCTGGTGACAGGGGCGGCCAGGCGTGTGGGCCGAGCGATTGCCCTGGCGATGGCCGGCCGGGGCGCAGATCTGGTGATCCACTACAGAAGCAGCGTCTCCGAAGCCCATAAGGCGGTGGAGGCGGTGGAGCGTCTTGGCCGGCGCGCTTTTGCCATTCAGGCCGATCTGGCTGAGCCAGCGGAGGTTGAGACGCTGGCCGACCGCGCCGTCGAGGCGTGTGGGAAGATCGACGTTCTGGTGAACAGCGCCGCCATCTTCCGAAGGACGCCGCTCGAACAGCTTACCGTACAGGATTGGGAGCAGTTCCTGCGCGTCAACCTTACAGGGCCGTTCCTGCTGGCCAGACGACTAGGCCTGCTGATGCGGCGGCAGGGAGCGGGGAAGATTATCAATGTCGCCGATGTCGCGGGGATCAAACCGTGGGCCGACTTCCTCCCCTATTCGGTCTCTAAGGGGATGTTGATGACCGTCACCCAGGGGCTGGCAAAGGCGCTGGCGCCGGAGGTCCAGGTGAACGCTGTCGTACCTGGTACGGTACTGCCGGCAGAGGAGTACGGCGAGAAGGAGCGCGAGTCGATCATCAGAGGGACGCCGCTCAAACGGATCGGCGACCCGTCCGATATCGCCCAGACCATCCTCTTCCTTGTGGAGGGCTCGGATTTCATCACCGGTCAGGTCGTGGTGGTGGATGGGGGTCGATCGATCCAGTAAGAAGCCATGAAGGATGAAATGAGCCACACTCTCTATCTGAAGCAAATAGAACTGGGCGAGATGGCCAACTACGTCTATCTGATCGGCTCGACCAGGACGAAGGAGGCCGCCGTGATCGATCCGGCCTGGGAGATCGATAGGATCGTGGAACTCGCCCAGGTCGATGGGATGAGACTCACCCACATCCTGGTTACCCACTCCCACCCCGATCATGTGGGCGGCAAGCTGTTCGGTTTGCAGATCCAGGGGGTCGCGGAGTTGCTTGATCGGGTAGATGCCAAGGTGGTCGTTCATAAAGCTGAGGCCGGCCACCTGACCCCCCTTGCCGGATCGAACATCAAGCGAGTCGACCATGGGGACACCCTAAACCTGGGCGACGTCACCGTGGCGATCATCCATACCCCTGGCCATACGCCGGGCTCACAATGTTTTCTGGTACAGGATCGCCTGGTGACGGGGGATACGCTGTTCATCGGCTCGTGCGGCCGAGTCGATCTCCCGGGCAGCAGTCCTGAGCAGATGTATGATTCGCTGACTAATAGAGTGATGAGGCTGGACGACACGACCGTGGTCCTGCCCGGCCACAACTATGCTGCTGGTCGTACCTCCAGCAGCATCGGCGAGGAGCGAAAAAAGAACCGCTATGTTCAGTGTCACTCCCTTGCCGCGTTCCTCCGCGCGACGGGCAATGCCTAAGTCTGACGGAGCGTCGATCCTTCGACAAAGCTCAGGACCAATCTACTCAGCTTCCCGGCTCTCCACGTACGAGTCCTGCCCCCTTCAGTATAGATTTCGCTACATCGACCGGATTCCTCGTGAGGAGGAGTCGATCGAGGCATTCCTTGGATCACGGGTCCATGAGACGCTTCATAAGCTCTATCGAGACCTGCAGTCTGGTGAAGATCTGAGTCTGGCTGATCTGCTGAACGACTATCACCGGCAGTGGGGGCAGCACTGGCATAACCAGGTGAAGATTGTTAAGCAGGACCGCTCACTGGATCATTACAAGGAGTTTGGCGAGCGTTGTCTGGTCAACTACTATCAGGCGCATCAGCCGTTCAACCACGGACAGGTACTGGGGCTGGAATATCAGGTGGCTACCTCCCTTGACCCTCATGGATGCTACAAGATTCAAGGGTACATCGATCGTCTTGTCAGTGTCGGGTCGGGGCGCTATGAGATCCATGACTATAAGACGTCCGGCCGTCTGCCGAGCCAGGGAAATCTGGATGCTGATCGGCAACTGGCCCTCTATCAGCTCGCGGTGGAAGGGATATGGCCTGACGCTAAAGAGATCGATCTGGTTTGGCACTACCTGGCTTTTGGGAGGGAATTCCGTTCAACGCGAACGCCGAAGGCGCTCGAGAGGCTGAAAAGTTCGACGATCGCCGCCATCGATCGGATTGAGGCTGACGCCGAGTTCAAGCCGATTAAAAGCAGTCTGTGCCACTGGTGTACCTACCAGAACATCTGTTCGCTCTGGAATGACCACCCCGATTCAACCTTTGCCCGATCCGACAAGGTGTTCGGCAATGGCCGATCGATGGAGGTCCAGACCTCGGCTGAGCGAAGGGGGCTGGAGATGCAATCTATTGCTCGCGACGCGCTCCGGGAGGCGATCGCGGTGGCGGCCGAGCACGAAGGGGCGGAGATCCGTTTTGCCGAATACGGCCAGCTCTGGATCAGTGTGGGCCAATTACGTCCGAAGACTACCCCGGATGGTATGGTAGACGGATGGATTCGGCTGTCCGCCGAAAGCTTGCCTCTGCTTTTCAGACAGGTGGAACTGGCGCGGCTGAGCTCTCCCTTCGTTGAAAAGCTACAGCGATACCTGACGTTGTGATCGCATGTCGCCTCCTCTTCGATACGCACCGGTTTTAACCCCGCTTGGACGGCTCTATGTGGCTTATCATGGCAAGGCTGTCTGCTGTGTTGCCTTTGGGTCGGATGGCCGTCGCTTTGAGCGGGCCTGCGTGAGGGCATTCGGCGTTCGGCCGATGTCGGATCCTCACCTGCCGGAAGAGATGGCCAAACAGATACTGGATCATCTGACAGGGATGCGGCGCTTTTCCGGTCGGATTGACTTGTCTCGCCTCACACCGTTCCAACGGAAGGTCTTGCAAAAGGTCAGAACCATCCCCTCCGGGAAAGTCCGCTCATACCGATGGGTCGCACACGCGATCGGCGCGGAGCGAGCTGTCCGTGCGGTTGGGACAGCATTGGCCAAGAACCCGATCCCGTTGTTAATCCCGTGCCATCGGGTGATCAGGAGCGATGGTCGCCTCGGGGAGTATTCCGGGGGTGGCCCTTCTGTAAAGGCGAAGTTGTTGGCTTTTGAGGGCGTAAATCTGGAGAGTGTGACGCCTCTGCGGAGTCGCCGTGAAATCTGAGCCGTTCGCCGGCGTACGCGCGGCGCGAATCACCCAAGAAATGTCTCATCTTTGACAATGTATGAAACAGTGTGTTAGGCTCTACTGCCAAAGCGTGGTGTGTTCATACGACAAGCGGCCGCTGGCTTCCCGCATAAGTGAGACAGAGTGCCGAAAGGATCATTCGCAAATTTTTATAAAGGGGTCTCTAACGACGCCCTTGGCGCGTATCTCAAGCGGATTGCTCAGGTGCCCCTCCTGAAGAAGGAGGAGGAGCTTAAGCTGGGAAAGGCGACTCAACGGGGGGATGAGAAGGCCTTAAAGCAACTGGTGGAGGCCAACCTCCGTTTCGTAGTCAAGGTGGCCCTCCGCTATCGAGGATGCGGCTTGTCGCTGCCGGACCTGATCAACGAAGGCAACATCGGTCTGCTCGAAGCTGCGCGCCGCTACTCGCCGGAGTATAACGTCAAATTTATCACCTACGCAGTCTGGTGGATCCGGCAAGCGATTATGCAGGCCTTGGCTGCTGGCGGAGGGGCGGTGAGGCTTCCGCTCCGAAAGGCTCGCCTCGCATCGCAAGTTGACGACGTCCGCGCCGATCTCTCCCAGCAATTACAAGCTGCGCCGACCGATTCGGAGGTGGCGGAAGAATTAGACCTTAGCGCGAGCGACCTTGAGGGGGCGTTGCACAGGGCAGGTCAGTTGGCCTTTCTTAGCGATGACATCGGCCTTGAACAGCGGATTGGGATGGAGTTATATGAATCGAAACAGCTTCCTCCTGCCGATTACGAACTGATCCGAAGTTCGTTCCGTGAAGAGGTGGAGCGGATGCTTGGCAGTCTCACCTCCAGAGAGCGGCTTATTGTGGAGTTGCGCTTCGGGTTGGGGAAGGAAGAAGCGATGACTCTGAAGGAGGTTGGCAACCGACTCAAGCTCTCGCGGGAGCGGGTCCGACAGATCGAGGAGCGCGCCAAGCAGAAATTGTGCGTGATGGCTAAGTCCAGGCATCTGAAAGATTACTTGAATTAACTCGCTCGATCTGCCGAGTCATTCAGCATCACGAGGACGGGGGGAACAGCCCAGTTGAAATGGATTATGGTCGGATCGATAAGCCCTGATCTTTTACGAGAGATCAGGGCTGTTGTTTTTTGCCCGGTACGGCTTGCGTCTCGTGACCCGGCAGTCGCATAGTGGGACGCCGTGAGGTCCTCCACGCTTGCCTCGCTCTTGCGTCGCCTTGCGCTCGCGTGGCCCTTCAGTCTGATCGTTTCAGGAGGATGCGTGGCCGACCAATATGAAGATGAAAGCTCGGCGGCAGCGCGATGGCGGATGGTAGAGGAACAGCTCCGGGCCAGAGATATTGTCGATGAGCGGGTTCTCGCGGCGATGGAGAGGGTTCCCCGCCATCTGTTCGTCGAGCCGGCCCTGAAACATTTTGCCTACGAAGACCGTCCGCTCTCTATCGGGGCGGGACAGACTATTTCCCAGCCTTACATTGTCGCGCTCATGGTCCAACTCCTCCGGGTACAACCGTCGCATCGAATCCTTGAGGTTGGGACCGGTTCAGGTTATCAGGCCGCTATTCTGGCCGCGTTGGGGGCCGAGGTCTATAGTGTCGAGATCATCTCGTCACTTGCGGAAGGCGCCTGTGCCCGCCTGGAGGCTCTCGGATACCGGAATGTGCGCGTCCGACAGGGGGATGGATACGAGGGATGGCCCGAGGTCGCCCCTTTTGACGGGATCGTGGTCGCTGCCGGTGCCCCGCAGATCCCGCTCCCGTTGATCGAGCAGTTGCGCGAGGGGGGGCGAATAGCGATCCCGGTAGGAATTGCGAGAGGAACGCAGGATCTGGTCCTTGGGGAAAAGCATGGCGGGAAATTGCGGATCCGCTCGATTGCGCCTGTGCTCTTCGTGCCGTTGACGGGAAAGGGAGGCGCCTCGGACTGGTAACAGTTCGCAGTTCATCGTATTGGCCAGGCCTGGTCCCTCCATAACGCCGGGTATAGCGCTTATAGAACGTAGGTCTATGTTCTCCGTGAACGACGAATGCTGAACTGTGAGCTGTTGTGATCCCACTCAGGGATAATGTCCCTTCCTATCATACCCCAGTCGTCACGATTGGGCTCATCGGCGTCAACATCCTTGTGCACTTGAATCAGTGGATGCTGCCACCAGGGGCGACAGTGCGGTTTATCCGCCTGTATGGTCTGACTCCATTGGAGATCAGTAGTGGTGATCCGTTGATCCCGCATCCTGTCCCGCTCTATGCCACCTTCTTCACCTCAATGTTCGTACATGGTGGCCTGTTCCATCTTGGGGGCAACATGCTCTATCTCTGGATCTTCGGCGATAACGTAGAAGACAGAATGGGACGACTTAAATTTCTGGTCTTTTATCTGCTCTCCGGGCTGGCGGCTGCCGCTGCTCAGATCTGGGCGAATCCAGCTTCAAAGATCCCGATGATCGGCGCCAGTGGGGCGATCTCCGGCGTACTGGGAGCCTATCTTTTCCTCTTTCCCCGTGCCCGCGTCCTGACCCTTATTCCGCTGGGCTTTTTCTATCGCATTATGGAGATCCCCGCGTTGGTCGTCCTCGGGTTCTGGATTATTGTTCAGATTCTGAACGGTGTCATGACGCTGGGTATGCAGGTAGGAGGCGTCGCGTGGCTCGCTCATGTCGGAGGGTTCGTGGCAGGCCTCGTGATGGTGATACCGTTCACCGGCAGCCACAAGCGGCTCGACTGGAGGGATCAGCTATTGTGAGCGCGGAGAGGCGGACCTTGGCGCTGAGCCGCGAGGAGTTTCGTCGACTGGTTTCTCAGGCGATCATCTCTCTGCCGCCAGGAGTGGCGGGACGCCTCACCAACGTCGAGATCGTGGTGAAGGATCGCCCGACATCCGAGGAGTTAGCCATGGCCGGGACTGATCCAGCGGAAACCCTTTTTGGCCTGTACACCGGCATCCCGCTCACCAAGCGGAGC
Source organism: Candidatus Methylomirabilota bacterium (assembly GCA_028870115.1). Lineage (NCBI taxonomy): Bacteria > Methylomirabilota (SeqCode) > Candidatus Methylomirabilota bacterium. The sequence continues at coordinate 16,312 of JAGWQH010000031.1, read as the reverse complement.
AGCTCATACGGGATGGTTCTCCCTGATAAGATCACCTTGTACCAACGAACTATTGAGGAGGGCTGTCGGACCAAACAGGAGGTCCAGGCGCAGATCCGTACGACCTTACTGCACGAGATCGGTCATCATTTTGGTCTCTCTGAAGACGAATTGGAACAGGCCGGATACGAGTAATGCGACGGTTCTCGCCCCTGGAAAACTCTTGACACTACGGGGTCAACCCCGCTAGATTGAACGGGTTTCTTAACGAGTTACAACGTTTAGGAGGATCAATGGCCCCGAAGGGAAGGCGTGGGGAGGCCAGGTTTTACGAGCTCTACTGCATTGCGTGCGGCACAACCTGCACCGAGCAGGAGAGCAGCTCGCGTTGCGTCAGTTGCGGCAAACCGCTGGGGGTGCGCTACGACTATGCCTACATCAGGGCTCGCCTGAATCGATACTCGCTCAAGACCTCACCGATCAAAGCGCTCAAATACCTTGATTTCTACCCTATCCTCAACCTTGATCTGGTGGTCTCGCTTGATGAGGGCGGAACGCCGCTTTACCGGTGCCATCGGTTGGCCAAGGAGTTAGGGATCAAACATCTCTACATCAAGAACGAAGGGATGAATCCGACCGGCGTGTTCAAGGATCGAGGGACGCTGGTGGAGATCACCAAGGCCAAAGAGCAAGGCGCCAAGGCGATCTGCGTGGCCTCCACCGGCAATATGGCCGGCTCCGTCGCCGCCTATGCGTCAATCGCGAATCTGCCCTGCTATGTGGCGGTGCCGGAGGGGACCCCAATCGGCAAGATGTCTCAGGCCCTCTCCTATGGAGCCCGGGTCCTCCAGATCCGGGGGACGTATAACGATGCGGCCTCCATCGCCGAGCAGATGAGCCAGCGCTACGGGTTTTACCTGGCTGGTGATTACGCCTTCCGCGTCGAAGGTCAAAAGTCACAGGCGTTCGAGATCGTGGAGCAGTTAGACTGGCAGGCTCCAGCCGTTGTCATCGTCCCGATGGGTTGCGGGACCAACATCGCCGCCCTGTGGAAGGGGTTTAAAGAGTTTCACGAACTGGGGTTGATCGCGTCCCTGCCGAGAATGATCGGTGTCCAGCCGATCGGCTGTTCGCCGATCGTGGCCGCGTTCAACCAGGGAAGCGATACCATTGTTCCCGTGAAGAAACCGGAATCGGTCGCCTCGGCGCTGATGGCAGGCGATCCGCTGGACGGGCTGAAGGCGCTGGCTGCGCTGCGAGAATCAGGCGGATGCGCCCTGTCGCTTAGCGATACCGAGATCTTGCAGGCCCAGCAGCAGCTCTCGCGCCAGGAGTCGATCTTCGTCGAGCCGTCCGGGGCGATCCCAGTCGGGGTGCTTGCGCTCCTGCTCACCAGCGCGCGGGTGAGGGCGGATGAGACGGTGGTTTGCCTCGCTACAGGGAATGGGCTCAAGGATCCCAGGGCGGCGCTGCGGGTCCTCCCGTCGCCGGCTACGATCGATCCCTCATTGCAGGAGGTTGAAAAGTTTCTGAAGCTACGCCTGTATGAGATCCGGGCCGCCGGCGCCAAGAACGGCGACAAGAACCTGTTTGAGCAAGTTCCGTCGGTGACCGATATCACCGTGCGGGTACGACAGGAGTTCGGGGTTAAGCTGACCGCGGAATACGCCGGCAAGGTGCGATCGTTGATCGAGGAGTTTGTCAAGAAAGGGAAGCCGATCATGAAGGCCGACCTTCAGTACATTGTTGAGAATGTCCTCAAGGGCCTTTCCGTTCACAAGCCTATCCTTACGGTAGAGGATTTTAAGGTCTCGACGTCGCTCCATGGTCAGGCGGAGGCGGCCGTCTGGGTGCTGTTCGACGGGGAGAAGGTGGAGGCGACCGCCGTGGGCGTCGGGCCGGTGGATGCGGTCATCAACGCCCTGAAACAGGCCGCATTGACCCGCGGGAAGCTCTTCTTTGAGCTGATCGACTACAATGTGGAGATCAGCTCGCCAGGGACCGATGCCTCGGTCGAGACCACCATTGTCATGAAAGACGCCGAAGGCAGTCGGATTGTCGCCATCGGAACCTCCCCGGACATTATCGTCGCCTCGGTGAACGCCTTTGTGGAAGGGTATAATTTACTCTGGCTACGGCAGAAGCGGTGATGCCTTCGGCCTGTCTGCGTGCGACGCACAGGCAGGCAGGTCATACCGGAGGGGGCAACCGTTGCAGTTCGGTGTTCTTCGGCAGTAGGACTTCCCGACAGCTACCAGCAGGGCGTGGTATTCATTGAAGAGCGCCGGATCAGCCGGCAGGTGTGCCATAAAGAGACGCTGAATCTCGCCATACCGTGCGTTTGCCGCGATCAGCCCATGCCGTTCCAGCACTCGACGGGTGTACGCGTCCACGACAAAAATCGGCCGCCCGCCCGCGTACAGCAGGATGGAGTCAGCCGTCTCCTCGCCAATCCCTAAAATTCCCAGCAGCTCTTCCCGCAATCCGGGCCGCTTTCCTCGAAACATTCGCTGCACGCTTCCGCTGTAACGCGCCAGCAGGAAGCAGGTGAAATGCTTCAGGCGTTCGGCTTTCATGTTATAATAACCTGTCGGACGGATGAGCCGCGCGAGTCGATCGTGCGGTGTGCCATCGATGCCACGGGGGTTGAGCAGACGTGCGGCCCGAATCGCGTTGATCGCTTTTTCAACATTGGTCCAGGCGGTGTTCTGGGTCAGAATGGCGCCGACAATGACCTCGAACCTGGAGCGGGCTGGCCACCAGCGCTGTGGTCCGAAATGACGGAAGAGATGTCGGTAGAGGGAGAGGAGCCGACGCCCTGTTGCGGTCTGTGACATATCCACATATTGTGATCGATTTTTCTCAGAGGTCAAGGAGGGAATCAACGAGCAGTGACGCGATACTTGGGGATCGATTTTGGAACGCGGCGTATCGGGGTGGCGGTAAGTGATGAATTGGGGCTGACAGCTCAGCCTCTGTCATCACTCGAACCTTCTTCAGAGCAAGAAGCTCTCAGCATCCTTCAAGAGTTGATTGATCAGTACGGTGTGCTAGAGGTGGTCGTCGGCCTGCCAAAGAATATGAACGGCTCTCTCGGCCCCGCGGCTGAGGAGGCACTTGCGTTTGCCAGGCGACTGGAAGAGAGTGTGTCTGTGAAGGTGACGATGTGGGACGAGCGGCTGACCAGCAGAGCGGCTGAACGCTTACTGATTGAGGCCGATTTGTCGCGGGCCAAGCGAAAGCGGCGCGTCGATCAGATGGCGGCCCTCCTGATCCTGCAGGGGTTCCTCGATCGCTGTCATCGTCAGCAGGAGCGCTCCTCGTGAGTGCGACGCTCCCGTTGCCTTCGCTGTCCCGGCGGGCTCTTGCCCTGGCCTTCTGTCTGGTGGTGGGAGGAGGTCTTGCGTGGTATGCCCTGAGCGGGCCTGTGCCATCTGCGAACGAGGCTGCGCGGGCTGTGGTCATCAGACCGCAGACGGGCGCATTCGATATCGCAAGGGCGCTGAAGGATGCGCATGTGATCCGCAGTCGTTTCGCCTTTCTGGTTGTCGCTGTCGCTCGCGGCACGCAACGACACCTGCTTGCCGGAGAGTATGAGTTCGCCCCTGGCATCGGCCTGCTTGAGGTGATTCGCCGGATCGAGCAGGGGAAAGGGTTTGTCAATCGGGTGACGATTCCCGAGGGGTTTGCCGCCAGGCAGATTGCTGAACTCCTTCAAGAAAAGGGACTGGTCGATCAGAAACGGTTTATGGCCCTCCTGCAGGAACGCCGGTTGCTCCAGCAGTACGGAGTGGATGGTCAGTCGCTTGAGGGATACCTGTTTCCTGATACCTATCGCCTCGTCAAGGGACTGAGCGAGGAGGCGATTATCGGATTGATGACTCAGCGATTTGCGGAGGTGTTCGGTTCTGCGGAGCGGGCGCGCGCCAGGGAGTTAAAGATGTCAGTTGCGGAGGTGGTAACTATCGCGTCACTGATCGAACGGGAAGCGAGGGCGGACGTAGAACGACCACTCATCTCAGCGGTGTTCCATAACAGGTTGCGGCTAGGGATGCCGCTGCAATCCGATCCTACGGTGCTCTACAGCCTCTCGCGGTTCAGCGGTAAGCTTACCAAAGCGAACCTGCAGGCGCCCTCGCCATACAACACCTATCTTCACCGAGGCCTGCCGCCTGGTCCGATCGCAAGCCCTGGACGCGCCTCCGTCATGGCTGCCCTGTATCCCGCTTCGTCCCAATATCTGTACTTCGTATCAAAAAATGATGGAACGCACGTATTCTCGACTTCGCTGCGGGAGCACAGCGCAATGGTGAGGCGGTATCAGATCAGGAGGGCCGGGTGATGCGGGGTCGGGTGGTCATTGTTGGACTGAGCTGTCTTCTTGCTGCCTGCGCCTCAGAGCAGATAGCGATGGAAGAGAAAAAGGCCGATATCCATTATAATATTGGCGTCGCACGTCTGGCCAGTGGCGAGGCCAAGCAAGCCATTGCGGAGTTCAGCCAGGCGATCGGCGACGCCTCGGATAATCCGACCTATCACAACGCCTTGGGATTGGCATACCTGGTGGATCGCCGGCCCGATCTGGCCATTGCCTCCTTTCAGAGGGCAGTTCAGCTCGATCCGACATTTTCTGATGCCTACAATAATCTTGGTTCGGCCTATGTTCAGCAGGCTAAGTACGACCAGGCTATCAATGCCTTCAGGCAGGCGCTTTCGAACCCCGCCTACCTGTCTCCGGAGCAAGCGCACCTGAATCTGGGGAATATCTACGTAGTTCAGAGACGGATTGCCGACGCGGTTGTGGAGTTCAAGCGCGTACTGGAGATTGCCCCCGATTTCGCCGAGGCCCACAATCGACTAGGCTACGCCTACCTGGTGCAAGGACGGTTGGAACTGGCGATTGCCGAGCTGACCCTGGCCGTGAAACAGGCGCCTGATCTCGCCACGGCATACCAGAGCCTGGGCTTTGCCTACCTGTCGGCCGATGAGAAAGACCGGGCCAGGCAAGCGTTTCAAAAGGTGGTAGAGTTGAGCCCCACGAGCGAGATGGCGGTCGAGGCGATGCGCCAGCTCAAACAGCTTAGTCAATAGCCTCCTCCGTGGTATACCCCTTCCCATTCCTCGAGTAAAACAATGCGTAACAAGATCGACCTCAAAGGGCTGAACCTTGAGGAGATGGAGCGCTTTGTCGCCGACCATGACGAGCCCGCTTATCGGGGCCGTCAGCTCTTTCACTGGATCTACGGGCGCGGCGCCCGCACGTTCGCTGAGATGACCGATCTGTCGATAACGTTACGCAATGGACTGGCCGAGCGAGCGGACATCGGTGCCCTCGCGCCTCTTGGCAAAGAGGTTTCCCGAGACGGTGCACGCAAATACCTGTTTGGTTGCGCGGACGGACGAGGGATCGAAACGGTGCTGATCCCTGATGAGGGGCGGCTGACCGCCTGCCTCTCTACTCAGGTGGGGTGCGCCCTAGCCTGCGCCTTTTGCCTCACAGGAAAGATGGGATTCGTCCGCCACTTACAGCCGGGTGAAATCGTCGATCAGGTACTCGTGCTCCAGCGGGATCTACAACCAGGAGAGCGGATCGGCAATCTGGTATTGATGGGGATGGGGGAGCCTCTCCACAACTACGATGCCACTGTGAAGGCGCTCGCAATCCTGGCGCATCCTCTGGGCCCCGCGTATCCGCCCCGCCGGATCACCCTCTCTACCGTCGGACTGGTCCCAGAGATTGTGCGACTCGGCCAGAGTGGGCTTGGGGTGAACCTGGCCGTGTCACTCCATGCGAGCACCAATGAGCTTCGTGATCGCCTGGTTCCGATCAATCGCCGCTATCCCCTCAAAGAGCTCATGGCCGCGCTTAGCGCCTATCCGCTCCCCCCTCGACGGCGGATTACATTCGAATACGTGTTAATCGATGGGGTAAACGACCGATCGGAGGACGCCCGCGAACTCATAAGACTTTTGCGCGGCCTTCGGTGCAAGGTGAATCTCCTGCCCTTGAACGAGGCTCCCGCCATCCCGTTTCGGCGACCTTCGCAGGAGCGCGTCGAGATATTCCAAAGTATGCTGAAATCGGCCGGCATCCTAGCCACCGTCCGCGAGAGCCGCGGCCTGGACATTTTAGCCGCCTGTGGTTTGCTGGCTACTGCAAGCATCGAGAAAAGACCGTAAATAGTGAGCCACAATGTCCTCTTCGTATCCATTTCCCCTTGACATCCCTACGATGGTCAACTTAGCATATGTCGAGTGGCATGGGGTCCTCCTTCGCAGAGGCACGATGCATATCGAGGCAGATCAAGGTCAGACCGGCGGAAGGAATATGTACGGTCCTTCAGAGTCAAGGTGAGCCCCGAGGAGCCGTGCTATTTTCTGGCGACTTCGGGTCTGTTCTCTCCTCAATCACTGCTTTACTACATGCCTGCTGGAGGAAGGCCGAGATATCAACACAACGATGATCTATACAAGGATCAGCCCGTTCACTGCCAATCACGGCGGGCAGCACGTTCGCAATCACGTACTCATAAGGAGAAGCGAAAATGAGTTTCCTGCGTAAAGTATTCCGTGGGCAACACACGGCAGACAAGCAGAGCGGAGAAGAGACTACACAGCCAACGGTATCCGGACCAAAGCAAGTGCAGGGTGTATTGATTCTTACCCGTCAACCCCTGGGTGACTCATTCAAATTGCTGGAGCAAATCACTGCCCTGCAACGTTCCAAGGGTTGCTCCATTGCTGTGAATCTGATCTCGAAGGCAGCAGTAACTCAACACCTGGACGATCAAGCATTCCTTGAGGCAACCATTCGAAAAGAGTTTGCCAAGATTGGCAGCGATGATCTTATGGCCAGGACAGAAGTGTTTCCCTGCCAGGCATCGGGCGGCAACTCCGGCGTTTATTGCATCATCTTCGACCGTCCCTAGTTGTGGTCTGCCACGTTTAGCTCTCTTATCACGGGTGCGAGCTAACCAATGATGCCCCCGCAGCGTTCCGTCCGCACACCGCGTATACCAGCGTTCCCCTACAGCCGCTCCACCTGTTCTTCCAGCGCCTTTTGCGGCAGCCACTGCGCACCGCGCCGCAACCCCTGGCAGATCGGTTACTGGTCGCCATCGCGCGTGTGTAAGGGAGACCTTGCTCCATCTTCTTACTCGGTGCTATTCTCTTTCCCATGATGTAGGCTCATGGTCTGGGACATCGGTCAATGTCCTCTGTTTGTGTTGGGTTACCTGGAGGGTATACCCTTTTTGACGGGAAGTTTATGACATGACCAGGCTTGAGGAAGGCCTGGACAGTGCCGCCGTGAGATGTAAGCGACTTCGATGACGAAAGATCGAGTACTATTTTTTGCCGAATATTTCTTGAGGGATCGTCGAACGCTCTGAATAATGAGGTGTCTAAATAACGGACAGTGAAGTACGAATCCGCTCATCACGTGCTGTCAACCCTGCCGGAAGAGGAGGGAAAGATGCATGACTCGTATCGTCGTATCTTAAGCCTTGGATGCTTCATCCTGCTGCTCACCGGGTGTGTCTCTGTGGGGGAGGAGTTCCGGACGCCGACTTCTGAGATGATTAAAAACGGGGTGACCACACGGGCTGAGCTGCTTCAACTGTTTGGCTCTCCGGCCCAGGTCGGAATCGAGGATGGGGATCAGACCTGGACGTGGGCCTACGTGAGGGCAGGCGGTTTTGGCCGAGCTCTTTCCAAGGAACTGCATGTCAAATTTACCGAGCGTGGGGTCGTTAAGTCGTACTCCTACACTTCGAACTTACCGGAGGAGGTTCAGCGGGACACGCGGTAAAGGCCTCGGGAGGAGCGGGCGGGCGCGAAAACGCCCATTGAATGATCTTGACCATGATACATGGTGATGGTATAAGCACAACTTAAGGACCATGCGATGAATGTTGTAAGCCTTGTTGTGCAAGCAGGACTCGTTGCGAAGGCGGTGCTGCTCATCTTGTTGGGTTTCTCCTTGATGAGTTGGACACTGATCTTCACGAAGTTCGGAGTGTTCCGACGAGGCCAACGAGAATCGACTCAGTTCCTTCATATCTTTCGATCAGCCAAGAACCTGACGACTGTTTTTGAAGAGTCGAAGCGGTTTACGAAAAGCCCCATTGTGAGCGTATTTCAGGAGGGGTATCGAGAGCTCAGCCAGTTGGTAAAAGGCGGTCCAGGTCCATCTAGTCAATGGCCGGCCGCCAATGAGGCGAGGGCGACGGCAGCCGACATGCCTATTCATAAGGAGCCGCTCGATCTCATCAGCCGGACCCTCCGCCATGCGAGCATGAAGGAGGTTGCGCAACAAGAACGCAATCTGATCTTTCTGGCGACCACGGGGAATGTGACACCGTTCGTCGGTCTCTTTGGAACGGTGTGGGGGATCATGGATGCCTTCGCCAGTATTGGCCAGGCGGGTTCCGCGAACTTGGGCGCTGTGGCGCCTGGGGTCGCTGAAGCCCTGATCACCACGGCGGCCGGACTGGGGGCGGCTATTCCCGCAGTCATGGCCTATAACTACTTTGTGAATCGGGTCAGAAGGCAGGCGACGGAGATGGAGTTATTCGGCCTGGAGTTTCTCACCTTGGCCGAACGGATCCTGGCGAGGAGCCGCTGACGGCGATGGTCTCACCGGGTACAGGTTCGAGTGAGCGACCCGGGGGCAGTGCGCTCTCCGAGATCAATATTACGCCGTTCGTCGATGTGGTCTTGGTCCTCCTCGTGATCTTCCTCATCACGGCGCCGATGATGCTCAGGGGAATCGACGTCAAGGTGCCTAAGACCGAGACCAAGAATGTCGGACCCGAGGAGCGACTGATGCTGACGATCACCAAGGAGAAGGCCGTCTATCTGGATGATCAGCCCATCACCCTTGCCAGACTGGAGGGAGTCCTCGTCGGGCTTCGACAGCGCAATGCAAAGGCAGCCGTGTTCCTTCGGGCGGATGAAGGGGTGGCCTATGGCGTTGTCGTGAAGGTGATGGATGCGGTGAAGAAGGCCGGCATTGAACGGCTAGGGATGGTAACCGAGCCGATTCCGCCCGGGGCGAAGGGACGGTAGCGTGGCGGTAGCAGTAGTGGGACGACGCACCCCCTTGTCGGAAGTGTCGTCCTCATGCGGTCTCTCGGTTTTACTCCATGGACTTCTGGTGGTTGCCGTAGTGTACGGTCCACAGTGGCTTCACGGCAAGCCGTTCAAGATACCGCTGAACTACGAAGTGACGCTCGTATCTCCAAAGGGGACGGACAGTACGCAGAAGTCGGTTTCTCCTTTCCGGGCAGCACAGAGGGCCGCGACTGCAACGGCGAAAGCCGTCGCTCCGCCGCGGGATCTGCTTACGCTCCCATCACTCCCCAAGTCGGGTATCCAGGGGGCAGCGGTACGATCCTCCGCGGTCCCAACGCGGACCGAGGAGATGACCCTGCCGGGTAGACACCGAGCCCCAGAGCGCCAGCCTGCCGCATCTGCGGTAACACCACCGGCTCCCCCGAAGATCGTTGCCCCACAGGTGGCTTCTGCCCCTGCCCTCTCCCAGCCCGTGATCACGGCGCCGGTCGGTGATCTGACAAACGCGGGAGCGGGTCAGGGCCTCGGGACGGCCACGGAAACTGGGGTGACGGTGGGGAGTACTGATCCGGCGTTGGCCTATTACTTCGTTCTGATCCAGGATAAAATTACTGGTAACTGGACGCCACCAAAGATGAGTCCCGGCACGACGGCCAGCGTGAGTCTTTCCCTGAAGATCCTTCGTTCCGGGCAGGTCCGCAGCCTGGCTATCGGGTCGTCCTCGGGAGACCGCCTGCTTGACGCCTCGGCCATTCGCGCCGTTAGCCTCTCGAGTCCGCTGCCACCGCTGCCTCCACTGTATAAAGCCGAGGCGCTCTCGCTTGAGTTGCGCTTTACATTCGTGGGAGAGAAGAGCTGATGAGATCGTACTGTTGCCTGAGCATTCGCAACGCGCTCTTTGTCTTCGGTCTATTTGTCGCGGCGACGCTCCCGCTGCCGGTTGTCGCCGCGGAGGAGAAATATACCGTAGACATTGTTCGAAAGGAGGCGCAGAAGATTACGATTGCGGTCGTAGGCTTCCCACCGCTGAAGGGCGGCTCCAAGGCGGAGGATCTGAGCACACAGGCGGGCGCCATCCTAGCCGATGACCTGAAGAACGCGGGGATCTTCGATATCATTGATCCGTCGTTTCTCCCGGTCGAGGCTAACCAAGTCGAGTTTGGGCAGGAAAAGGGGTTACTGCCGGCACTGAACTCCTTGAAGGTCCAGGCCGTAGTGGTCGGAAAGCTCTCGTCCCGGGGCAGTGAACTTGTCTTGGAGGGTCAGCTCTTTGAGGTAACGAAGGGCGAGATGCTTTCCGGCAAGCGATACGCTGGAGATCCCAGGACCTTACGGATGATGGTGCACCGTCTGGCGGACGAGGTCGTCTTCCGGCTGACCGGAGAAAAGGGGATCGCATCCTCCCGGATTGCGTATGTCTCATCCGCAAATGGCGCCAAAGAAATCTATGTCATGGACTATGACGCCTATAATCCTTTCCTGATCACCGGCAATCACTCCATCAACCTCTCCCCACGGTGGTCTCCTGACGGCAAGAAGATTGCCTACACCTCCTATCGTGATCGGAATCCTGATCTCTTCGTGATCGATCTGGAGACCGGACGACGCCAGAAGATTTCGTCCAGTCCTGGACTCAACGTTGCCCCGGCCTGGTCTCCGGATGGCAAATGGCTCGTTTTCTCGATGAGTAGCGGAGCGGGCACAAACCTCTTTCTCATCCGGCCGGATGGGACCGGACTTCGTCAGTTGACGCGGGGGCCACATATCGATATCTCCCCCTCCTTCGCTCCTGACGGGCGGCAGATCGTGTTTAATTCGGATCGTGGCGGTACACCCCAGATCTATCTGATGGATATCGAAGGGACCAATGTCCGGCGTCTGACCTTCGGGGTCGGAGAGTACAGCGTGTCGCCTCGATGGTCCCCGCGTGGGGACAAGATCGCCTTTGTAGGCAGACCGCGGGGAAGCTTCGACATCTTCCTGATCAATCCCGACGGCACGGGGCTGGTCCAGTTGACTTCAAGCTCGCGCAATAACGAGGAGCCGTCGTGGTCGGCTGACGGTCGGCATATTCTCTTCACCTCAACGCGGAAAGGTCGTCGGGATCTGTATATTATGGAGGCTAATGGATCGAATCAGCATCAGTTGACCAAGAACGGACAGGAGAATTACCTCGCCGACTGGTCGCCGTAGGTGAGTGAGGCAGCACCTGTCAGACGACATAGCGAAGACGTGAACGGAATTTGGACAGGATGGCGTAGAAAGAGATCGCTGGTGAGAACAAGGGGAGGAGATCGAGATGAGCTGGATGCAGCGAAAATGGATCGGATCCACCATTACCCTGGTAGGCGTGGCGTTGTTTCTGACCGGATGCCCGAAGAAGCCAGAGGTTGTAGAGACCGCCCCGAGCCCAATGGCGATGCAGGCGCCAAAAGCCGCCGCTCCGGAAAAGACCCCCACCGAGGTCGCGCCTCAGCCGCCTGAAACCAAGGTGACGCCGGAGGCTGGTGCAGTTCCGGAAGCACAGGTCGCGGAGGCGGAGATGAAGGCGGGCACATCAGCGAAGGCAGCAGAGTCAGCCCTGCACGATATCTACTTCGATTTCGATCGATCCGAGATTCGAGAAGACGCGAAAAAGCTTTTGGCTGCGGACATCGAATGGCTCAAGAAAGACGGCGCGGCTAAGGTGACCATTGAAGGTCACTGCGACGAGCGCGGCACCAGTGAGTATAACCTTGCGCTTGGCGAACGGCGGGCCAGGGCCACGCGCGATTATCTGGTGGCTGCCGGGATCGCAGCGAATCGGATCAGCACCATCAGTTTTGGAAAAGAGCGTCCATTCGCTCTCGGGCATGACGAATCCGCCTGGAAGTGGAATCGGCGCGCCCATTTTGTCCTCAGCGCGAAATAGCGACACCCGCGGAATAGCTGGTGCTGGAGAATAGGAAATGAGGCTTTTTCCCCCGCTAGTGGCTGCGCTAACCCTTAGCGTGTTGACTGTGGGGTGTGAGGGAGACGTGCCTCTGCGTATGGTTCAGCGTGATGTGGACTCAACGAAGAGCGAGCTGGCAGCCGTCTCCAGAACCGCTGAAGGGACCCGGATGTTTCTCGAAGAGCGTCTGAAGAAGCTCGAGGGTCGCTTGGACAAGAGCGAGCGTGCGCGTGGAGCCATAGAAGAAAGGTTGTCAAAGATCGACCAAGGGTTCGTGCAGTCACAAGCTGCCCTCGCGGCGAAGCTGGACGAGTTGACCGCCGAGTCGCGCCTGGCTCAGGGCCATACCGAGGAGGTGGGTCACGGCGTCGCGGAGATGAGCCGGCAGATCGATGAGTCCAAGCGTCAGCTCGATCAACTTGGACGGCGAATGAACGGGTTTGACACGCAGGTCAATCAGGCTGTTGTTGCTGCACAGGAGGCGAGAGGCATATCCCAGCAGACCGCGCAGCAAGTGACGGCATCACTCCAACAGATGGCGCAACAGACGAACGCTGCAATTGAGCAGGTCAACGCAACTGCGCAACTGGCGCTGACCGAAGCCAGAAAAACAACTAAAGGGAAACCGATCACTGGTGCTGCCGGCTCGTCTCGCGCCGGGACGCAGTCCCCGCCCCCCGCGGTTGCCCCGATCACGGCGCCCCCTCCTGTTCCACCTGCGCCGGCTGCCCAGGCTCCGCCTCAAGAGGTGACGCCCCCACCACCCGCCGCTCGGAAGGCGGAGTCGCCTTCGACGCCGGGCCAGGCTGCCCGACCGATGACTAGCTTACAGAGCGCTGATGAGCTGTACAGCCATGCGCTCACCGACTATACGAAGGGCAACTATGAATCAGCAATCAACGGCTTCCGGAGTATCATCGAACTGTACCCGGACTCCAAGCGTCTACCGAGCGCTCGATACTGGCTGGGCGAGTCGTATTATAGCCAGAAGAATTCTGACCAGGCGATTAAGGAGTTCGAGTTGCTTATCAAGCAGTTCCCAAAGTCGCAAGAAGCGAAGCGGGCCAAGGGGCGGCTGAACCAAGTCAAGTAAGGAAGGTTGGGTATTGACGTTCAGGGTGGTGCCTTGTCAGAGCCGACTATATCCAAAGATGGGGCCTTGCGGACGATCATTGTCCTCAAGGCCCTTGGCGGGGTTGTGTTCTTACTGATTGGCCTTGGTATCTTTGCCCTGGTCAACAAAGACATTTCCGATCTGGCCGGGGAAGTAGCGGATTCGCTGGGCATCGATCCGGAGAACCATTATCTTCTTGGGCTACTCGAGTGGCTTACCGGAATCTCTCCGAAGCAGATCGTTGCGATCGGGCTCGTAACCATCCTGTACTCAGCCCTTCTGCTCTCCATGGCCTGGGGACTTCACCTGGGACGGGTCTGGGCGGACTGGCTGACAATTAGCGGGACGGGGCTCTTCATTCCCTTTGAGCTGTACGAAGTGGTCTGGTCGCTTCGGTTCACCTACTCGGTTGCGGTTGCGATTAACGTGTTTATCGTATGGTATCTGATCCGCCGCCGCATTCGATCGTCGTCGCTTTAACGGACAGCGACGCGGCGCCTGTCCCGCAGGCCTTCGCACATCCTTCTGCGCTTCGACTGCGACAAAACCGATCCCGGGTACGCTCAGCCTTTCACAATACTCTCGACTACAAGATCGCCCATATGCGCTGTACCTACCAGCACCGTGGGGCCGGGTTGCCAGATATCGGCTGTTCGGTACCCGGCTTCGAGTACCCGACCTACCGCGGCCTCGATAGCGGCCGCTGCTGACTCGTGGTGAAGTGAATGGCGTAGGAGCATCGCGACGGACAGGATGGTGGCAAGAGGGTTAACCGTGTCTTGGCCGGCGATGTCTGGGGCGGAGCCATGGATCGGTTCGTACAGGCCGGGTCCGTTGCCCAGGCTTGCTGAGGGTAGCATCCCGATCGAACCGGCGAGCATGGCGGCCTCGTCGCTCAGGATGTCTCCGAAGGTATTCTCGGTCAGCACGACGTCGAACCGTCGAGGATCGCGGACGAGTTGCATTGAGCAGTTGTCCACCAGCATGTGGTCCAGCTCGATATCAGGGAACTCCTTCGCCGTCTCGGTGACCACGCGACGCCAGAGCTGGGAGCTGGCCAGCACATTGACCTTATCGACGGAAGTCAGTCGCCTCCGACGCTGTGCGGCGATCTGGAATCCGATCCTGGCGATCCGCTCGATCTCATGGGTGGTGTAGATGAGGGTATCCACGCCTCGTTCTCCTTGGCCGTTCTCAACCGGTTTGATCCCCTTTGGTTCGCCGAAATAGAGGCCGCCGGTCAGCTCGCGCAGCACCATCAGATCGATCCCCTCAATGATTTCGCGCTTCAGTGGCGAGGCATCAATGAGGGGAGGGAACAGCTTCACTGGCCTGAGATTCGCGTACAGTCCCAGCTCCTTGCGTAAGGTGAGCAAGCCCCGCTCCGGCCGGCGATCTACCGGCAGGCTGTCCCACTTGGGACCACCGACCGCGCCGAAGAGGATCGCATCGCACACACCGCACAGTTGCCGCGTCTTCTGTGGAAGCGGCGTACCCTGCTTGTCGATGGCGGCCCCCCCGACGACCCCCTCCTTGAACTCCAGGGGGATATCGAATAGTACGCCAACGCTTGTTAGGACCTTCATCGCCTCTCGAACGATCTCTGGTCCCACGCCATCTCCAGGTAACACAGCAATCCGAGCCATGAACCCTCCCATATAAGCGATCTTCACCCGCACTCAGAACGTCAAGAGCTTTCATGACTAACACGGCAAGACAAGGAGGTCAAGGACAAAGGGCTGCTTCATACCCATTTTGCCTTGACACGAGAGGGCCGCGGGATTACTATTTGTGGTGATTTGAGTCATCGTTATTTATAGCGCATCAGGGGAGTCAGAGGGTGAAGCGCCTTATCGATGTTGACCCGGAAATTGCTGAAGTCATTCGGCTCGAGACCGAGCGTCAGGCCAGCAAATTAGAGCTGATCGCCTCGGAAAACTTTGTCAGTGCTGCGGTGATGGAGGCGGCTGGCTCCACGCTGACCAATAAGTATGCCGAGGGGTACCCGGGACGCCGCTACTACGGTGGGTGCGAGTTTGTTGACATGGCGGAGAACCTGGCGATCAAGCGAGCCAAGCGACTCTTTGGCGCCGATCATGTAAACGTCCAGCCGCACTCCGGCACGCAGGCCAACATGGCCGTGTACTTTGCTGTTCTGGAGCCAGGGGATACCATCCTTGGGCTGAACCTGTCCCATGGGGGCCACCTGTCCCACGGCAGCCCGGTGAACTTCTCAGGCCGGTTCTTCAAGGTGATTCCGTACGGTGTCAATAGAGCGACGGAGCAGGTAGACTTCGATGCGCTCCAATCTCTGGCCAGGGCACACCGGCCCAAACTGATCGTGGTCGGCGCTAGCGCCTATCCCAGAATCCTCGATTTTGCGAAGTTTGGCGGGATTGCAAAAGAGATCGGCGCGCTCGTCATGGTCGATATCGCCCACATCGCCGGGCTGATCGTTGCCGGGCTGCACCCGAGCCCCATTCCCCACGCCGAGTTCGTCACCACCACTACCCACAAGACGCTTCGGGGCCCGCGAGGCGGGATGATCATGTGTAAGGCGGAGTATGCCCCGGTCCTGAACAAGCAGGTCTTTCCCGGAATGCAGGGCGGTCCGCTGATGCACATTATTGCGGCCAAGGCGGTCGCGTTTGCTGAGGCGCTCTCACCGGAGTTCGCCTCTTATCAGCGTCAGATCGTGGCGAATGCGAAGGCGTTGGGAGAGGCGCTGCAAGGCCATGGCTTTCGTCTGGTCTCCGGCGGAACCGATACCCATCTCCTCCTGATCGATCTGCGGGGGAAAGGGCTGACCGGGAAGGCGGCCGAGATTGCGCTGGATCAGGCTGGGATCACGGCCAACAAGAACGCCATCCCGTTCGACGAGGAAAAGCCGACCGTCACCTCAGGCATTCGGATCGGGACACCGGCCGTGACTACCAGGGGAATGCGGGAAGGCGAAATGAAAGAGATCGCGAACCTCATTACCGACGTCCTTAAAGATGTGTCCAACGCGGCGGCCCTGTCCGGGGTCGCGACCCGTGTGAAAGAGCTTTGTGACTCCTTCCCGTTGTACCGAGAGCAGCTTGCCCTCTCCTCTCCCCACCTTACGTAGAATCCTTCGAGGGACTCGCGTGTGAAGTGTCCCTACTGTGGCGGTCTCGAAGAAAAGGTCGTCGATTCCCGTGAGGGTAAGGATGGCGCAGTCGTCCGTCGTC
>JAGWQH010000030.1 GCA_028870115.1 Candidatus Methylomirabilota bacterium | reverse complement strand
CGTTGAATGAGTAAGTCACAGCACAACCGCTGTGTCCTCGGGGATTTCACCGGTGTAAAGCACAGCGGATCGTTGGGGCCGTAGGGTCACCGCTTTGCGGTACACCTCGTCTCGGTCCTTACTATGATGGAGTACGTTGCCTCCCACCACCTCAAGCGCATCATTGAGTTGTGGGTCTCCGATCAGCACCCATTCCGAGTCAAATTGCAATTTGATATCCGCAATTGTCATCACTTTGTCCATGACCCATCCCTCACCCTTACAATTTATCTCGGAGGACCCACCTTATCCACACCCGCTTTACGATTTGCGGAAGGCGAACGCCCATCCGGTGCACTGCCTTAAGGTCCTGTACGCCACCCAGCGCTGTGCAGGCGACCAGAAAGAGTGGGGAGCAGTATCCTATCTCTTCTTTGCGTACGCCTTTCTCCTGACCGACCTGACGGCATGCTCAATATCCTTCATGGTCAGCGTGGTCTTCTTGAATGCTTCCCCTGCGATCTTGAAGGCCGCATCGAGCCGGTCTTCAGGAGAGAGAGCAGAGAGGATAAAGTCATCAGGGTTGATCTTTTTCGTCCCACTCACAGCCACGGCACACACCTCCTTCTATGTTGAGGGCATTGTATCCCAAATGATTTTTAAAGTCAGCATTTAACAGTGAGGCGGTTGAGATACGGAATTACAAGCGCTATGACCCTTGACATGGGGGCGGGCTTCATGCGACTGTCCGGTTACAATAACCTCATCGCCTTTTCTCTGCACTGATTCTACGAGGAGCGTATCGTGACACCGCCGGAGCAACATTCTGTTGGCACCATGATTGCGCAGTTCCCCCGAAAGCGAACCTGGCTCTTGCCTGCATTGCAAGCAACGCAAAAGGCCAATGGCTGGTTGAGTCGCGAGAGCCTTGCGACTGTCGCCCTGCACCTGCGGATTCCTGAGAGCGAGGTGTACGGGGTCGCTACCCACTACCCGGAGTTTCGCCTTGTCAAGCCGGGTTCCCGTCTGGTTCGGGTGTGCACAGGCGTAAGCTGCCGTATCCAGGGCGGTCTCACATTGCTCTACGCCCTTCAGGACCGCCTTGGGCTCAAGGCCGGCGAGACATTGCCGGAAGGCACCGTTACCCTCGAAGCTGCCGACTGCCTCTTCAGATGTTCGATGGCCCCTGTCATCGAGGTGGATCACCGCTGCTATGGACGGCTTACCACGGACCGGCTTGACAGCATTTTTAATCCTCCATCTCCTCGGAAATCTTTCGTCTCAGTCCCGGTCTTATCGAAGTCAGGGGGCGACACACCGGTGGCTGCCCTCGGGCAGCTTATCGAACAATCCCTCACTCATCTGCCCTCAGCACTCAGACTCGTCGTCGGCGTGGGGAGTTGCAGCGAGTCGGTCGGAGCCGACCTCCTTATGGATCGGCTTGCAGAGGAGGTTGAGCGCCAAGGGCTGTCCGCAACCGTCGTCGAGGGGGGCTGCAATGGCATGTGCTATGCCGCTCCCGTTGTGGAAGTATACCGACCCAGCTGGCCAAGAATCAGCCTCAAGAGGGTCACGCTGGAGCACATCCCCTCGTTGGTCTCCGCGCTGAAGGCTGACCGCCGTCCCGCTGGAATTGAGGCGGTTGCTTGGCAGGAATCGTCCTGGCGCGACATTCCTGGCCTCAATCAGGAACCCTTCCTCAGCGGCCAGCATCGAGCCGTCCTCGAGCGCTGTGGCGCGGTTGATGCGAATGATCTGGCCGATGCCTTGCGTCAGGGCAGCTACGTCACATTCGCTTGCGCCATTGAGCAAGGCGATCCGATGGCGGTCATTGCCGAAGTCAAAGCGTCCGGCCTGGCCGGGCGCGGCGGGGCGTACTTCGGAGCCGCGCATAAATGGGAGGCCTGCCGAAACGCGACAGGGTCCTCCAAGTATCTCGTGGTCAACGGTGAGGAAGGTGAGCCCGGTATCTTCAAGGACCGCCACCTGATGGAGGGCGATCCGCATCGGCTCTTGGAAGGGATCCTGCTGGCGG